>CACXCY010000261.1 GCA_902766265.1 uncultured Bacteroidota bacterium | reverse complement strand
GCGTGGTAAGCCCAACTTTTACCTCTTTGCCGTCAACGCCGACCCGAAGGTACGTTACGAGCGCGCCGTGCTGCGTGGAAGCGAGACCGACCACGTGTCGTTTGAGACTTTCCTTGCCAACGAACAGCGTGAGATGGACAACACTGACCCCAACAAGCAGAACCTCAAATACTGCATCGAAAATGCAGATTTCCGCTTTGATAACGGCGGTACCATAGAGCAATTGAACGCGCAGGTGGAAGAGGTACTGCAGAAAATTACCTACCACCGGCCCTCGTGGGACGAATATTTCATGGAGTTGGCCAATGCTGCCAGCCGCCGCGCCACCTGCGACCGCGGCCGCTCGGGCTGTGTCATCGTCAAGGACAAGCAATTGCTGGTCACCGGCTATGTCGGTTCGCCCAGCGGTCTGCCGCATTGCGACGAGGTGGGTCACCTATTCCGCCAGACCATCGATGCCGACGGCCATATCTCCACCCATTGTGTGCGCACCGTACATGCCGAGCAGAACGCCATATGCCAGGCGGCACGACGTGGTATCGCCCTCGACGGCGCTACGCTCTACTGCCGTATGACACCTTGCCGCACCTGCGCCATGCTCATCATCAACTGTGGCATCAAGCGTGTGGTATGCGAACGCAAATACCACGCCGGCGCCGAGAGCGAGGAACTCTTCCGCCAGGCCGGCGTACAGATAGAGTTCTTCCACGACGAGGTGCAGCAATATGCCAATCAGTAAAAAAAAGAAACCTCCCCGACGGGAGGTTTTCTTTTATAGTTTTCTCAACAGCGGCGATCTCGAAATATCGGTCGGGTTGGTTCCCGGCACTCCTTCGGGGATGGGCGTGCCGAGTTTCTTGAAATGGTCAATCCAGTAGGGAGGCAGGTTGCCCTCCTTGTCGCGCCAGTTCATGGGCTGTGACGGGAATAGGGTGTCAAAAGCCACTTGTATGAGCTCGGAGCAGTAGTAGGCATCGTTGTCGGGCAGGAAGGCGTTGTCGTAAGGCTTGCCGACGAGGGTTGTTGCTCGTGCGATGACCGCTGCGGTGTCGAAAGGCACCGTGAGGCGGTAGACATTATAGCCGAAGTACTTGATATCATTACTGTTTTTGAAGGATTCAAACGACCGTTTCCTCACACCCTCCTTTGTAGTGGCTTCGATAATCCATACCTTCCCGGCTCTGTCACGCTCCACAAGAGCTACATGTGTGTAACCACCCGTGCTGGTACTAATGGCTTTTTCCATGTCCGACCAGTTGTTGCTCAAAAACAGTAGATCGCCGCTTTGTAATGTGTCCTTTACGTGCAAGGTGCCGTTGTCCAGATAGTTTTTGTGCATCATACTGTCGGGCAACGCCTCACGAAGGGCCTGCCACAACGCAGGTTGGTAGGTAAGGAATTCGGCACCGTGCCAGTGCACCGTCATCGGTAGCATCCACGGGAAGTGGGTGCTGAAGCCCAAATCGAGTCCGGAAGAGGTGTGACCGTAGGCTTCTAGCGTATCGCCCGCTTGGTTGACAAGGGTGATAAAGTAGCCGTACTTGTTGCTACTAATTGTATTCCGTTCGTAAAAGACCGTATGCATATCTAACAACGTGTCCTCCAGACCAAAGTCCTGCGGCACTGGATAACGGCTGTAGCATTCACCGAGGCTGAGTAGTCCTTGCTCCACCATGGCTACCGCAAGCCGACGCTTGGCGGTATCGCTTCCACAGTTCATGGGAAGAGTGTCTTTCCGTGGACCATTGTCGATGTGAGGGTCATAGCTCTCCCTTACCACGCGGCGCGATGTCTCATCCAGGCTATTGCCACTGCGGCGGTAGCCTATGATATTCTTAATGACATACCAGCCAACGTTCCTGAAAGTCATTATCTCAAGGCTTTGAATGCTAGAATTAACGAAATTCGCTAAGGGTTGCCGATAGGTATAAGGTATTACGTTTCCGGCAGTGTCGACGCTGAAGGTCTTCCCCGCATCTTTCATATCCCATTCGCCCACTCCAGTCATCACAATGACGTGGTCCTTGAGGTCGGGGGCGGGCGTCATTCCTGCGATGTTGCGCAGACGCGCCACACGGTACCATCCTTTCTTGTCCTGCAAATAAACGCTCTTCCCGTCGTGTCCCCATCGGAGTGTGCCGCTGGTAAGTATATGTTCCGGCGTCTTGAGAGGCCGCTCGTCAGTGAGGAATGGACTGTTGTCCACTATCCCGTCTGCCCCCACGCGCATCACGCCTCCATCGACGCGGCAATAGAGTCGGTTGTTGAGTATCCCTATGATATACAATGCATTCACACCCATTGGCTTCCATTTGGCGATGTCTTCCATCAGCACCACCTCCTGGTTGTTGTTTATAGCCCACATCATTCCAGTGGCGGTATCCACCTCGAAGAACAGTAGCGTCAACGGCATGCGCTTCCATTGCAAAGTGTTGTCGGTAGTGGCATAATAGCTTTTCCCATCTTGATTCACAATCAGATAGTTCTTCCAAGGACGGATAAGGTTCACACCTTTGT
>CACXCY010000260.1 GCA_902766265.1 uncultured Bacteroidota bacterium | reverse complement strand
TGCCACCATTGTAACCGAAAGACCGTGAAAAAAGCACCGTTTAGATGGCATAAGAAAATTATTGAATAAAGTCAAAACAGTTTCTAAGCCCGAAAGCAGACAGGCGTCACTCTTGATGGCACCTGTCTGCTTTCGGCCCTATTGGTCAGGGATGGTTACTTCTTAATCAGTTCGTAGATCTTGCCGGCAGTCTCGAAGGTCTCCATATCGGTGGAGAGGAAAGGAATGCCCTCTTCGTTGGACTGAGCCAGGGTTTCACCGCTGGCACTCTGCCCCTTGACGAGGATGACACAAGCCAGCTCTTTGAGCGAAGCGATAGCGACCACGTTCTTGTGGGTCTGGAGCGTCACCCATACATTACCCATATCGGCGTTGCCCATTACGTCGCTCAACAGGTCGCTTACATAGCAACCTTCAATATCACGGTTGAGACCCTCCTTGCCCGAAAGCACGGTAAGGTTTAATTTTTCTACAAGTTCCTGAACTTTCATATTAGGTTTGTTATTAATTTATTACAATATTATGTGTATTTCTTGACAAATGCAAAGATAGCAATAAAAAACAAACTGGCTACGCAAAGATGGGTTTGAGTGTCTGTTTTCTCACCTTATAACGGAAAAAACGAAGAAAATATATGTGCCCGCCCGCCATTACGTCAAAATATTTGGGCTGCCATCATTCAGCTGTTATGGTAGGGTTCATGCCGCAAGATGGTAAAGGCGCGATAGAGCTGCTCCACAAAGATGAGCCGCACCATCTGGTGGTTGAACGTCATCGGCGAAAGCGAAATCTTGTCGGTGGCTGCCTGATAGACGCTCGGGGCAAATCCGAATGCTCCACCCACTACAAAAACCATCTGAGGGATGCCGCTGTTCATCTGTTTCTGCAGATATTCAGAGAATCCTACCGAGGTATGCTGGCGCCCATGCTCGTCCAGCAGCACCACAGCATCGGCCTTGTCTATCCGCCGGAGTATCTGCTCGGCCTCACGGCTCTTGATTTCCTCCGGCGAGGCACCCTTCTGGTCTTTCAAAGCCGGTATCACCTCTATCTCGAAGTTGGTGTAGTGCGTAAGCCGCTTCACATAGATGTCTATGCCCTCCTGCAGGTATTTCTCGTCGGTCTTGGAGACCACTAACAGCTTTATCTTCATGGGATGATATTATAGAATACGACGGCTCTATAGAATCCTATCCGCGCTATCTTCTGCCGGCGCAGCTATAAGGTAGAGAAACGGAGCCAGCCGACGACAACGCCCCTGGGCGAGACGCCTATTGCGGCGACGCGACAGCCACCCTTTCAGCCCGCCCCGATACTCATTATAGAAGCCATTCTCCTCCTGCAAACCGTAGCCATAGGACTGCAGCATGGTGCGATAGTCGCCGATGGGCAGGATGCGCTCGGTCCAACTGCCGGTGGCGGGATCGCAAGTATTATAGGGGTCACACAACAGGTTAGGTGTTTCGCTGTCGACAGCACGCAATATGTCGTCATAGTTCAACCCTCGCGTATGGATAGCCCAATAGTCAAGTTTGTCTTCGGCAAAGTTGGGGTAATGCTTCTGGATAAAAGACCGGCGACGACCCCGAAAGACCTCCTCGTCACGCATCATGACGGCATGCAGCCGACGCACCACGCGACGGTTGTATGGAGTCGACGCCGTGGTAAAGAGCATATTCACATGAGGTGCGACCGCCAGCAGGTCGGCAAAGAAATCGTCCAGACAATAGATATGTTCTATCACATCCATCCCCATGACGATGTCGGGCACCACACCCTCAGCTTCACACCACGCTCGGAGCACATGGGCGTCGCCTGTAACGATGTCATCAGGCGCCAGACGTCCGTGCCCCATCGCCGCTAAGCTATCGCCGACAGCTTTGACGGTAGCCACCGAATCGGGATTAAAGTCGACATACACCACCCTACCTATCCCCTGCTCTTTGGCCAACAGGGAGAGGAACCCATGCCCTCCACCATAGTCGACCAACGTCACCTCTCCGAGAGCTTTGTCCGTATGCGACAGCATCGTCCTCAATCCCCTGAGATATATGTCCATATAATAATCCAATGCGGGCATCATCCGGGCAATATACCTCTTGTTGTAGTCGCTGATGAGGAGTTTCTGGTAATCAATACTCCGCAACAGGGTGGTCAACGTGTGTGCCATATACTATTATTGTCAATCCCGAAGGAATGGTTAGCGACGTTTCAAACGGAGCAAGAGTCCGAACAGCGGGTTGCGGCACTTGCTTATCTGGAAATACGGGTGCTGGCTTGCTCCATAAAGGCGGTACGACTGCTCGATATTCTTGTCCATGCTGCCCTCGAAGTCGAATGCACGCGTCTTTCCCTGCAGGTATTGAAGCAATTGCCAGAACAGGTAGGCGGAAGTGCCGTTGGGATGCTGTCCGTAGTTAAGCGCAGAGAGTAGCGAGTAGGCGCTATGGGAGTCCCACACCACGAAGCGAGCCCCTTGCAAAGTCCCTTCGTGGTCGCGCGCAGCCATGATGACACCTTGCCCACGCTCGATGGCTGCCCAACACAC
>CACXCY010000259.1 GCA_902766265.1 uncultured Bacteroidota bacterium | reverse complement strand
CCTCTCAGTGCGACGTTGTCGCGTTCTCAGTGCGACATTGTCTCCCTCTCAGTGCGACGTTGTCGCGTTCTCAGTGCGACACTGTCTCCCTCTCAGTGCGACATTGTCATGTTCTCAGTCTGACAACGTCATGTTCTCAGTCTGACAATGTCATGCTCTCAGTCTGACACGAGCCACTTCTCGGGGGGAGTGGCGTAGGGTCGGGTTAAATTGCATGGAATCACGGCACTGGGTCGTAGCCCGAGCCGCCGAAGGGATGGCATCGCAGGATGCGCCGCAGCGCGAGCCACCCGCCTTTGAATGGGCCGTGCTTCAGGATGGCCTCCTTGGCGTATTGCGAACACGTCGGTGTGAAGCGGCACATGGCCGGTGTCAGCGGCGAGATGCAGCACTGGTAGAAGCGTATGACGGCCAGCATCAGCCAGCTGAGCGCCTTGGTCAGCCACCTCATGCCGCGCCTCCCTCCTCCGGTTGCGGCTGCTCCGGCAAGGGCTCGCCGTCGGCATCGAGCGCCCTGACGAGCGTCGCCACCATCTTGCGCCAGCGTTCCTGCAGGGTGTGGAACTCCGGCAGCTCCGAGTGCACGTAGCCCACCGTCAGGCGCAGCTGCCGCCCCCGCGACGCCAGCGCGGCGTGGAGCTCGGCCTTGTTCAGCCGGAAGCACTCGCGCATCAGCCGTTTCACCCGGTTGCGGTCCACCGCATGCTTGAAGCGACGCTTCGACACCGTCAGCAGCACCTGCACCGGCGGCCGCCCCTCCACGGGCGCTGCCGCCGACCAGCGGACGCTGAACGGGAATACCAAAAGACGATGCCCGTTTGCGTAGACATCGTCAATCAGCTTCTGGCTGCACAGCCGTTCGGCTTTTGCAAAAGTATGTTTCTCACTTGCCTCCATCCGTGGCGGCATTGTTCTCGGCGTTAGTGGCGGCCTCCTTGGCAGCGGCCTCGGCCTCTTTGCGGGCGCGCTCCGCAGCACGGGCGGCACGACGCGCCGCCGCCTTGGCCTTCTTCTCCTCCATCAGCTGCTTGTACTTGGCGCGGCTGGCGATGACCGACTTGGTCTTCCTGCCGCCCACACCCGTGGTCCCCGACCCGCCGCCGCGGCCGTGCGACTGCGCCGGCTTGGGTTTCAGCAGCGCCGGTTTGGCCACGATGACCGCCTCCGGCTCCTTGCCCAGCAGGTAGTTCTCAATGGCCATGGCCATCGACGGGGCCGACTTGGTGGGTGCCGCGATGGTGATGGGCAGTCCCGCCGCGTTGAGAGCCGCGTGCGTCGCCGTGCCCAGCGCCGCTATCATGATGTTGCGCTCCTTGATGTCCGGGAAATTCTGCAGCAGCGAACGCACCCCGATGGGCGAAAACACCGCCACCAGGTCGAAATCGTCCAGATTGAACTGCGACATGTCCTTCGGCACCGAACGGTACATCGGGGCCCTCGTGTATTTGAACTTCGCCTTGTCCAGCATCTTGGTGTACTCCGTCTGCTTCTCGTCCGAGCAGGGGAAGAGGAGCTTCTCACCGCGGTGCTTGTTCATCACGTCGAGGAGGTCGGCGAAATGCTGGTTGCCGAAGAATATTCTGCGTTTCCTGTACTGTATGTAGTTCTGCAGGTAGAGTGCTATCGACTCGGTGGAGCAGAAGTATTTCATCGTGTCCGGAATCACCGCCCTCAGCTCTTTGGCCAGCCGGAAATAGTGGTCCACCGAGTGGCGGCTGTTGAAGATGACCGCCGTGTACTCGGTCAGGTGGATGCGTGTTCTGCGGAATTCGGAGACAGGCACGCCCACAACGTCGAAAAACTTGAAGAATGTAATATTGAGATGGTGCTCGTTAATCAAATTGCGATAAGGAGACTTCTCCAGATCGGCGGGCGCGGGTTGGGAAACTAAAATATTCTTGATGTTCATCTAAACTGATATTGTATGCAACTTACTGTGTTCTAAAGCAGAAATATCTTTATTGCTACTAAGATGGGCACGATTTCGAGGATGCAAAGATAGTAAAATAAATAGAAACTGGCACCTTTTGTGGTAGATAAAATAAGTTGCACACCACGAACCATACGCAGGAGAAACAGCAACGCCACCCATCCTCCCGCCACATAGAGCAGCTGCATGCCTGGCGCGCTGTCCAACTCGCCGTAGTAGCCCACCAGCATGATGGGTATCAGTGCGATGGCTCCGAAGAAGTTGAAGAGATAGGTGTTTGTCACATATACCTGGCAGGTCCACGTCTTCTGGAAGATGATGCCGAAGAGTAGGGTGAGTCCGATGCGGATGAAATAATAGGCCGCACAGCATCCCAGCATAATCAGGTAGTTGATGAATGGGCTGGTGGTGAGAAGTATAATGTCGTAGAGTCCTGCCGTGTAGCACCCCAGTAGCGCCAGTGCCGCCACATACACCACGGCCATAGGGAGCAGGGAAACCTCATTGCTGAGACCGTGGTCGCGGAACATTCTTCCCAGCGCCGATGTGCTGGCCAACGACTGCACCATCTCCCCGAAACGCAGTCGGTAACCTTTCATGAACCAGCCGACGGCGACGGCTAACAGGAGGACAATGCCGAAAGCCCATCCTGACACATGCTCCTCGTGGTGAGGATAGGTCTGCGGGAAAGGGGAGTCCACCTGCAGCGTGTGGCCGCTGAATATGCTTGGGTGCACCAGAGGTTCGGTCCGTGCACAGGCGGCCATGACGGAGTCGAGATCAAACAGATGGTATTCCTCCACTGCGGTATCGGCAGTGTATTTGGCTGCCTTGATGGTGTCGTAGAAATAGAAATGTGCAATGGCAGAGGTCTGCTCCACCGGTTGCACGGCGACGGCAGGTGTCGCGACCTGCGGCTGGACAACAGGTGCCGACTGTGTCAGTGTCTGGGAGTGCTGCTGTGTCTGCAGTGCTTGTGTTGTGGATTGAGGAGGGCCCTGCTTTGCCGTCGATGAGGTCAGCGTGGCACTGTCACTGTGCGGGGTGCCAAGCGCCACACCGTGGTGACTGGTGTCGGGCTGTTGAGGGCGCTTGGTGGTATCGACTTGGAGCATGGTGCTATCTCAATATAAGCAATCGATGGGTACTGACTTCATCGGCGTTGCTGATGACGACAAAGAACACCCCTAAACGCAACTTTTGGGTGGAATATTGCATCTCTCTTTGCGAATTATTGGAAAAAGTATCAACAATGCGCCCCCGACTGTCGTAGATGCGCACTGTGCAGTGTCGGCTGCTGCCGAAATCAAGACGCACTCTGTCCCTGGCGGGATTGGGGTAGAGACGGCAGGACGGTGCATCGCTGCAAGGGACTATGCCGCCAATGGGATGGATGACAGTGTCAATCCAGGGCTGGTGGAACTGGGCGGTGGCTGTGAGTATCACCATCCCGTCACCTATAGGTTGTGAGAGCCGCAAGCGACCTGCCCCTGACGAGTCGATGGAGCACACACCCAGCAACATGGTGTCGTTTGTCAAGGCAACAGAGGCACCCGGAGTACCGTGGAGCCCCACCTGCGTGATACCGGGGGTGATGCTGTCGTCGATGGTGATGGAGAGTGGTTCGGGCACACCGATGTAAGGCATCAGCGAAGGATCTCCGAACAGATGGTATATCTCCCAGTAGAAAGCGTCATAGACCGAGCCCGCCTGAGTCACAGCGCAGTTGCCGGCCAGCAGTATCTGTCCTTGGGTAGCGGCGTGGTCGCACGGTGCCTCTCCGTGTGAGTGGAGTAGTCGGTCGAACGCACCCAAGGCAGTGTCGCTGTAGGCGGGGGTTGTACTGACGGTCTTGGCACCCACACTCCAGTAGTAGTCCTCGTTCCATAGGGTCTCGTTGCAGGCACCTATCACGCCGATGGCCCCTCCGCGTGGCAGGACGAGCAGGTGGGACCCGAAACAGGGTGTCGCCAGGTCATTGCTGCTACAGCAGTTGTTGACGATGAAAGCAGGATGTCCGTCTGCAGGCAGCGAGTCTATGGTGTAGTCTAAAATGGTGGGGTGTTGCCATCCGCGGTAGCGACCGTGACCGCTATAGGCGATGCATCCCACCCCCTCACGCCATAGGTGCAGGATACTGTCGCGAAGCTCGTCGGAGGATGGGCTGTAGAAACACAGAGTGTCAGCGGAGGGACGGGCATGGGCAATGCTTCTTTTCAGGTAGTCCACCATGCCATTGGTTGCTGTCGGGGCCGGAGGCGTCGACTCTTTGCCCGCCACCAGCAGGACACGGTTCAGGTAGTTGGGGTTGGGCAGACGGTACTGTTCGTACATCAGTGTCTTTTCGATTACCCCCCGCAGTTCTGAGGAATCTGCCACCGGCAGACGGCCTATCATTGCATCAGGCAGGTAGTCTCCCGTGTATTCGGCAAAATAGAGGTCGGTCACGTGGCTGTTCAACCCTGGTATTGTGTGCTGTCCATAGAAAGGATAAATTTGCTGCATGTCGCCAACCAGCAGGATGAAAGAGGGCGCTGGATTGGCAGCAGTGGAGCTGTCGAAATAGGTCGCCATCATCGCCTTGATACTGTCGTGGTCTGGGGTATGGGTGTAGAGGATATCTACATGAAAGCCACATTGTCGTTTCCAGGCGATAAAAGGTTGCAGTGTATTGCGGTATTGTGACGGGGACACAATGAGGTATCGTGGCGGAATGCTATCAGTTATCAGCGTGTTGGTATACGCCTTGTCATCGAGGTTAGGCATCTGTCCGACAAAGAACGGTGAGGCATAGCGTTGCCGCATGTCCGTGGTCTGCTGTCGGTCGGCATGTGTAAAATGTATGGTGGCCGAAAGTTTGCGATGAACGATGACGGTGTTATTTTCTGGATTATAATGAAAGGGTCGCACGGTGAGACGTGCCAGCCGCATGCCTCGCATGGTGCCGAGTATCTCGAAGGTGACGACGCTTTCGTTCTCTGTGGGTGGGGCGATGTCAGATGCGGCGGGTGCGAAAAGTCGTGGAGCTTTGAACTGTGGTCCGACGGACCGTGCGATGGGTGGGACGCTGTCGAGGGACAGGATGGTGGTAGTGTCGTCAACTAGGATATCGATGATTGGCACGGCGCCATGAGGCAAAACCACGAGCCGTGTCAGCATGGGCAGCAGAGGTTGTCCTTCGCGTACATTGTCGGTGGAGAGTCCTTCGGCCAGCAGTAGCGTGTGTCCGTCGATTGTTGTGGATTGTACCGCTTTTACGGAGAGGTCGAAAGAGTATCTCTCCCATGAGTATTCCTTCACATGGAACCCGTTGACTTCCGTTTGTGCGACTGCATGAAGACATGGCAGCCAGAGCATTGCTGTCGCGACAAGAAGTCGCAGTGTCTGAGAAATCCGTTGATGCAGTGTCGTCATGCCATGGGTGTTAGGAGGTTGATACCAACCTGACAGGGAATGCAAAAATACGAAAAAAAACTCCATTGTACATTATTTTTTGTATTTTTGCACTGCAATAAGTAGTTAGCTGCAGGCGTCAGCGTGTTGCTAAACGATTATCGATAAACGAAAAACATAGAACTTGCCATGAAATGTTCCATTCCTAAAGGTACGCGTGATTTCTTGCCGTTTGAGATGGCTCGCCGCAACTATATATTCGACACCATCCGTGACGTGTTCCGTACTTTTGCCTTTGAACCTATCGAGACACCATCGTTGGAGAATCTCTCCACATTGATGGGCAAATATGGTGAAGAAGGCGACAAATTGCTCTTCAAGGTGCTCAACTCGGGCGATTTCATGAAGGATGTGGATTTCACTCAGGACTATCACAAGGTGGCTCCACAGATTTGCGAACGTGGATTGCGTTACGACCTTACGGTGCCTTTTGCCCGTTTTGTGGTGCAGCATCGTGACCAGATTACCTTCCCCTTCCGCCGTTATCAGTTGCAGCCCGTGTGGCGTGCCGACCGTCCGCAGAAAGGGCGCTACCGTGAGTTCTACCAGTGTGATGCCGATATGATTGGCTCGCCGGCGCTACTCAATGAGTTGGAATTGGTACAGATGATTGACCTTGTGTTCCAGCGACTCGGCATCAGTGTAACCCTCAAAATCAACAACCGTAAGATACTGGCGGGCATTGCTGACCTTATCGGTGCACCAGACAAGTTGGTGGACATCACTGTGGCTATCGACAAACTGGACAAGATTGGTCTCGACAATGTGCGTGCCGAGCTGAAAGAGAGGGGGCTCACCGATGCCCAGATTGCATCTCTCGACCCTGTGTTCAACCTTAGCGGTATCGCTACCGACAAGCTTGACCAGCTGGAGAAGCTTTTTGTCTCGGTGCCCACAGGGCTCAAAGGAGTAGAGGAGATGCGCACCCTCTTTGGCCTCATTGCCGATGCACAACCTCGCTGCCAGATAGAGCTTGACCTTACGTTGGCCCGCGGACTGAACTACTACACCGGTGCCATCTTCGAGGTTAAGGCGAACGATGTGTCCATCGGCAGCATCTGCGGCGGTGGTCGCTACGACAACCTTACAGGTATCTTCGGCATGCCCGACATCTCTGGGGTGGGTATCTCTTTCGGTGCCGACCGCATATACGACGTGCTTACCGAGCTCGACTAGTTCCCCGCCGACCTTGGTCAGGCGGCACGAGCCCTGTTCATCAACTTCGGTGCCCGCGAGCAAGGACATTGCATACGGCTGGCAGCGCAATTGCGTCAGGCAGGCATCCCCGTCATCGTCTACCCCGAGGCGGCCAAGATGAAGAAGCAGATGGAGTTCGCCGACAAGAAACATGTAGGATATGTTATCTTTGTAGGCGAGAGCGAGATTGCCAATGGTACCGTCACCATCAAGACGATGTCCACTGGCGAACAGCGGACAATCCCTGCTGCCGAGTTGGTTGATTTCTGCAAATAGTGTCCTCTCATCGGGCAAGGTTGCGCCCACCGTGGAAGTATACCATATAAGAGCGGAGGCATCCTTTTACGGGATGCCTCCGCTCTTATGTAATAGTATATCGCTATAGGTATGATGGGCGTTTGTACCAAGATGGCCACCTCACACCGTCCGTTATGGCTCCGTCAAACGTGCAGTCGCACATCGAAACACCCTCGAAATTGGCTCCTGTCAGGTCTGCTCCAGAGAAATCCACAGCTATGATGGTTGAACCGATGAAGTCGGCACCTCGCAAGTCGGCATTTTTCAAAGACATTCGTTTGATGGTTGAAAATCTCAACGACTCGCCGTCTATCTGCGCGATGGTGTCTCCTTGTATGTTCTTTATCTCTACCATTCCGATTACAAGATACGAAACAATCGAGTTTCAACCCAGAGGTCGTAATGGGTGTCCTGTATGGAGGGAAGGTTTATCGCAGGTAGTAGGTCACATAGTTCACCACGCGCACATTCTTGATGTAAGGCGTGTTGGCGTCGCGGTTCTCAATGCTGAAGAGACCTTGTGAGGCATCCTTGATTTTGCCTACGCGGCTCTTCGAGTCTTTGGCAAACTGCGCGGCGGCGTCGTAGGCCGACTTGTTGGCCTCCTCAATCATTTCGGGCTTGATGCTGTTGAGGGCAGCGAAGTTGTAGGTAACAGGGTTGCTCCATCCGTCGCCGGTGCTGATGGCTATGCCTTTTTCTATGAGCGACGTCAGTTTGTTCTGCAGGGCAAGCACTGAGTCCACCTTTTTCGTGTAGATGGTCACCACCGAGTTCATTGTGAAGTCGGGCTGTTTGGCGCTGCGGTACGAGTCGTTGCGGTGGTCGTTGATAGAAGGCACCGACACGGTGATGTCGTTGTCGTCGAAGCCGTTTTCTTTCAGGAACTCAATGATAATCTGATTTTCTTTTTGTATCAGCTTGTTGAGCTCGATAAGGTTGTCGCCGCCTTCCGAGAAACTGATGGGGTAGATGGCCACATCGGCCTTGACCTCACGCTCGCAGAGACCGCGTACACTCACGGTGCGGTCGTACGACTTGAAGCGGTTGACGGCCAGGATGAGGAACAGTCCGCTCAAGGCGATGGAGCAGAATACGAGAAGTGCTTTTTTCATATTGCTTGCGTTTTTGGATGTTGTTAGATTTGTTTTCTCCATAACGTCGTGGCGCTTCGTTTAGTGCGCAGGCCTGCAAATTTTCTCCCCCTGGCGGCAGTCAGGGCGCAGGGATAGGGGGATGGACGCCGGGCGTGACAGTGGCGACAAAATATTTTTCGTTTCGTGGCGTTTTGGGAGGTATGGAATTCACTTATCGACAGCTTCAATCGGCCGATGTGGCTGCCATGGCTGCCATCGAGGCGGAGGCGCTGGCCGTGCTGGAACGTCCCGACTTGTTGCGCCGCAACGGTGCCGAGGTGTTGGCACGTTGTGTGGAGTCGCCGCACTGGTCGCTGGGGGCTTTTGCCGGTGGGAGGTTGGCGGGCTTTGCCATATTATATGTGCCCGACTGTGAGGCGGAGGACCTCTCGTTGTCGCTCGCTGTGCGGCCTGGTGGCAAGGCGGCCAACTTTAAATTGTGCATTGTGCGTCCGCCCTTCCGTGGACATGGGCTGCAATGCACGTTGGGCATCCGGCTGGAGCAGCAGGCGAGGAGCCAAGGCATCGGCGTGCTGTGCTCCACGGTGTCGCCCTTCAACGAGCCCAGCCGTCGCAGCTTGGAACGTCTCGGCTATCGGTGCGACTGCCGGCTGCAGAAATATGGCTTCGAGCGGCTGCTCTATTGCAAGCAGCTGCACGTGTGATGTCAATCGTTTGAATATGCGTTGCTTGACGTTTTATGTACAGGGGCTCCAACCACGTGCCCGCACATGGTGCGACTATGTGCCCACTCATGGTGCGACTACGTGCCCACTCATAGTGCGACTATATGCCCACACATGGTCGGACCATGTGTGCGTGCAATAAAACAGCCCGCTCCGCCGTTACCCCCGTGTCGACTGAACCGAACAACATGAAACAAACGACCCTGTGCTACCTGGAGCGCGACGGCAAGTATCTGATGCTCCACCGCGTGAAGAAAGAGAACGATGCCAGCCATGACAAGTGGATTGGCGTGGGCGGCAAGTGTGAGAAAGACGAGAGTCCCGACGAGTGCATGCTGCGCGAGGTGAGGGAAGAGACGGGTCTGGACATCCTGCAGTGGCGCTACCGGGGCATCGTGACATTCATCTCCGACGTGTGGCCGTGCGAGTACATGCACCTCTTCACCGCCACAGAGTGGCAAGGCACCCAGACCGGCTGTGACGAGGGCGACCTGCAGTGGGTTGACCGTCAACGTCTCTTCGAACTCAATCTCTGGCCGGGCGACCGTATCTTCCTGCGCCTGCTGCAGGACGCGGCCCAGCCCTTCTTCTCACTCAAGCTTGTCTACCGTGGCGACGACCTTGTGGCGGCCAAACTCGACGGCCGCGACATACCCCTCCAATCGTGACCGACTATTAGTCGATCAGCAAAACGACTATAGTCGATTGAGGAACCGACTATAGTCGATGGAGAAAATGACTATGTTCTCTGGAAAGAATGACTATGTTTTCTGGAGAAAATAACTATCTTTTCTGGAGAGAATGACTATGGTCTTTGGGGGCTTCCGCCCAAAGGGGTTTTCGCCGTCGGGTGCAGCGTCGGTCGTGGCATAGGCCGGTCGTGGAGGCAGAAATATTGACATTTATCTTCGATAAACAAAATATTTTTGTATTTTTGCAAATCGAAACAGTGACGTCATTCGGTGACGGCATAGGTGCAATGTGTCTTTCCCTGTGCGACTTCCGTAGAGGTAAGGACGGCAGAATCAAACAAAACGAACCATCAAGTGATGTTGGCCAAAGGATATAGCAAAATCAGCGTGTTGGTGCTCCTGTGGGCGCTTCTGGCGGGAGCTGCGGCGCAGGCACAGCTCGCCAAGCTGCGTGCCTATCCCGACACCTATGCGGCTTGCGGCAGCGGGTCGCTGGTGCTCACTCCGTTGG
>CACXCY010000258.1 GCA_902766265.1 uncultured Bacteroidota bacterium | reverse complement strand
TTCCACCGCAAAGGTACGAAAAAAAAAGAATATCCCGCCAATCGCGGCGGGATATTTTGTTGTCCTGATTATCTTTTTATTCAAAAGGATGCTTACCAATTTTGGATTCAGGCTCGCTAGCCTCAAAATACACTATGTTAACCTAATCACTATTAAGACTGCAAAGTTACGAAAAAGTTTAATGCCAAAACAAATAATTTCGATAATTACTTGCATTTTGATATTTTTTAGCTATCTTTGCCGATAATTTGGAACCAACTAAGAAGTTCTGGGAGTTAAAAGGGAAGTTAAAAGGGAAGTTAAAAATGGAAGTTAAAAGAAACAATACCATACAGGTTGTTGGGATCGTAGTTGCGATGTTGCTTTGCTTTTCATGCACAGGCAAAGAGAGTCCGGTGGAGGATCCTACCGTCGCCGACTCCGCGCCCAGCCTCGTTATGCAGGTGCAGAAATGTTCCAAGCTCTACACCACCGAGTATCATATCCACAAGATAGTGACGCATCACGACGTGCTGCGACTGAAGGGCAACCTGCTCACCAAGGCCATCGACATCCCGTTGCCATTGGGTGAGCGCAAGATTGCCATCCCTATGGATGCCACGCTGAAGGCCTACATCGACTTCTCCGACTTCTCTGAAGACAACATCGAGTACAATGGTGAGCGCATCACCATCCTGCTCCCCGACCCCAAGGTGGTGATGACGAGCTCCAAGATCAACCAAAAAGAGGTTCGCGAATATGTGGGTCTGACACGTTCACACTTCACCGACCAGGAACTGACCGACTACGAACAGCAGGGGCGTCAGGCCATTCTGAACAGCGTTCCCGAGCTGGGCATCGTCCAGATGGCCCAGGAGAATGCCGCCCGTGTACTCGTTCCCATGCTGACGGAGATGGGCTACAGGGAAGAGAACATCACCATTGCCTTCCGCAAGAATCTGGACATCATGCAACTCATTAACTCTAATCTGGAAAAGAAATGATCAAGAAAATCAAGATAACAGCTATCCTGCTGCTGGCGCTCCTCACCGTGGGTATCGTCGTCTGGCTGCTCCACGCCGTCAAACAGACAGAGGTAAGCATTGTCACCGACCAGCATATCGACCTGACGCCCGAACAGATCACCAGCATCAAGGCCATCGGCGAGTGGGAGTTTCTGGCCATTGCCAACGAAGAACTGGTGGATACCGTCAGGAAAGGTCTCGTCAAGGACGACCATCTGACACGCATCTACTACGGCACCGTCCGTCTGGGCATCAACATGCACCAGGTGAAGCCGGGGTGGATAGCACCGTCGGGTGACAGCATCGAGGTGACACTGCCTAAGATAGGACTGTTAGACCGTGATTTTATTGACGAGGCACGTACCAAGAGCTTCTTTGAGAATGGCAGCTGGTCGCACGAAGACCGCGAAAAGCTCTACCAGCAAGCCTACCGCAAGATGCTGGCACACTGTCTGACGCCCGAAAACCTGCAGAGTGCCCGACAGAACGGCGAGGCCCAGTTTCGCAACATGATGAAGACGCTGGGCTACGAACACATTCTGATCCGTTGGGAAGAATAAGGGCTACACGGCCGATATCCTCACCCACTTCACAACGTGTAGCACGCCATGGGCTACACGGAAGTGGATATTCCACCCCATAAACGGCATTCCATACTCACGCTCATCGTCATCATGATAGTGCGGACGGGGATCTAGCGACAACGTCTCACGCAAAGCCTGCAAGTCGGGCTCTGCCAGACACTCACTCAACTCAAACGGGATATCCACCTGCAAGCGTTGCCAGCTGTGCTGTTCCGTGAAACCGCCACGGGCCTCGCTATGGCTGTCCACGTATGGCAGATAGGGTTTGATGTCGTAAATCGGCGTGCCATCCATCAGGTCGGCACCCAACACCTCGATGGCAGGCGTAGTGAAGTCGATGGAGGCAATACGCACCGACGACAGCCCCAGGTTGTTCGGACGGAATGGCGACCGTGTGGCCCACACCCCCATCCGCTCATTGCCACCCAGCAGCGGCGGACGCACCGTGGCATGCTTCTCGGCATCCACATGTTCCGAAAAGCCCCATATCAGCCACAGGTAGTCGTAGTCCTCCAGCCCACGCAGAGCTTCCGCCTGCCGGTAGTTGTCCGTGAACACGATGGTGCCACGCAACTCGTTGACAATACCGCTCTGCCTCGGAATGCCGAATTTCGATGTGAAAGGCGACTTGAAAAACGCTATCGATTCAATATTCATAACGGATATGCAAAGACGGATGCAAAGATAATGCAAAAAAACGACATAACAAACAATTGCAAGCAAAAAGATGCCCAAACTTTCGTCCATCATTTCAAATTCATAAAGCCTGGCGACCACCTTCGAGTCACCAAGCTTTTTTTTAATTCCCCCAAATTATTTTGTGGAAAAGTGATGAAAATCAAATATTCTTCGTATCTTTGCAGCAGAATACTAACTTAGAACTATGAATTATGAAAAACTATTTGATGACAATTGCAGCATTTTTTGCTGTGTAACGACTGTGGCGGTGTTTACCGCATGCACAGAAGATGATAATGCGGTATCTACCGGTTCTGCCGACATCGTTGGCAACTGGTGTGCCGATGTTTCGGGTTTGACCTACGCCAAGTGGAACTACGGCGAGACCTGGCAGAATACCGAGTTCAAGGCCGACGGAACAGGTTCCACCCGCATCTATTACACGCTCAATGGCAAACCAGTGGCTGGCGAGAAGATTGACTTTACCTACACAGCGGCTAAAGATGGTAGCCTCACCATGATTCCTGCCGATAGGGACGAGATGAACGGCTCGTGGAGCCGTTGATAACGGCCTGCTGAAAATAC
>CACXCY010000257.1 GCA_902766265.1 uncultured Bacteroidota bacterium | reverse complement strand
GAATTAAGAATGCAGAATTAAGAATGTTGAATAATAGATATACTTCCTTGAGCAGTCCCAACAGGGACAAAAGCTTGGTAGCAAATAGTAAGAATCTGTTAATAAGCACGATATACGCAACATTAGTGCTGGTGTTGTCATTCACCATGCCTTCGTGCCAGCGGAACAACAATGTCGATGGCGTGAAGTTGGAGTTCTCGATGGACACGGTGATGTTCGACACGGTCTTCACCACAATCACGTCGAGTACACGCAGTTTCACTGTTCGGAACACGACGGGTTCCCCCGTGGAGGTGGATATCGCGCTGGCGAGCGGCAAGCAGTCCTACTACAGCATCAATGTCGATGGCGTGGCGGGCACGGAGTTCCGCAACGTGGAGATTCCCGCGCACGACAGCATCTTTGTCTTCGTGAAGGTCAACATCAACCCCACCGATCAGAACTTGCCCTACTTGGTGACCGACTCCGTGATGTTCTATCAGAAGAACCGCGCGCAGTCGGTGCAGTTGGTGGCTTTCGGGCAGGATGCGCACTTCATTATCCCCAATGCCGGTTCCTCCTCCATGCCTTACCGGGTTGTCGCTCATGAGCATGAGCACGTGCACTGGACCAACGACAAGCCGTGGGTGATTTACGGATGGGCGGTGGTCGATTCGCTCGGCAAGCTCACCATAGACCCCGGCACGAAAGTGTATGTGCATGCGGGCGGAGGCATTTGGGTTTACCGATACGGCAACATCCATATTAACGGAACGGTGGACGAGCCTGTGACCATCACCGGCGACCGTCTGGAATCCTTCTTTGCCAACGACTATGCCCAATGGAACTCCCTCTGGATCAATGAGGGCGTCGAGGAAAACCTCATCGAGAACGCCATCATCTCCAACTCCTCGTATGGCATTCATCTTGAAGCACTTGAGGAGTACACGGGCAACAAAACCATCATCAACAATTCGGTGATTCACAACAACCAGGTGATGGGCATCCGCGCGGAGGGGGCCAATCTGGAGATGAACAACTGCCAGGTGAGCAACAACGGCAGCTACAGTCTCGCGCTGATGGTGGGTGATTTTCTCCTCAACCACGTGACCGTGGCCAACTATTTTTCGCAATCGGGGCGCAAATCGCCGGCAGTGGCTCTGACCAACAACTTTATTAAGACGGAAGTGATTGGAGGAGAGGCTGTTAATGTTACATATCTGGGTGACGCGAATGCCACGTTCAACAACTGCATTATCTATGGCTATCTGGACAACGAATTCGGTGTTGGTGAAAAGAGCGGTGCCGAGCTGAACTACATGCTCCACAATTGCATTGTGAAACGAGACTCTATCCAAAACGGACATTACGTGAATTGTTTCAATGCAAATCCCAAGTTCATAGCTACTTACGGACAAAATTACAACCTTGAGGAGACCTCTCCCGCAATTGATGCGGGCATGACGGGCTTAGGCATCACCACGGACATCCTCGGTCGTCCGCGCAACGGCATCCCCGACATTGGAGCTTATGAATACTATCCGGTTCCCGAAGAGAAGGTAGCCCATCGGCCCTAAGGGCGCGCTCGATCATCCCTTTTCTGTTTTTCTGTTTTATGACAAATTAGAACTTCCTTGGCCTGAAAAGGTGCGAGGCAAGAAATTTTTTTGTTTTTTTGAGTATCATCTTAAAAAAATCGTATTTTTGCATTGATTTTGGTTTTGGTAAATTAGGGGTGGAAAAAGCTGAAATATAAATGCGGAAAGTGTTATAAATTAAAAATATAGGAGGTTTATTATGTTAAAAAACAGAAGTTTAATCGACCCGTCTGATTTCACACGCGAGGAATTTCGCGAAATCTTTGATTTGGGTCACCAGATTGTCGCCAATCCGGAAAAGTTTAGCAAGAGTTGCGAAGGCAAAATCCTGGCAACTCTTTTTTATGAACCGAGCACGCGCACGCGCTTGAGCTTTGAGACAGCCATGTTGCGTCTGGGCGGTCAGGTGATCGGTTTCTCTGAAGCCGCATCTTCGTCCACCGCCAAGGGTGAGAGCATCGCCGACACTTTGCGCACGGTGGAGTGCTACGCCGACATTGCCGCCATGCGTCACCCCAAGGAGGGCGCCCCGCGTCTGGCCAGCCACTACATCCACATGCCGCTGATCAACGCCGGCGATGGTGGTCACCAGCACCCCACGCAAACCCTCACCGACATCCTGACGATCGAGCGTCTGCGCGGAAACGTGGAAAACAAGACCTACGGTTTCTGCGGTGACCTGAAGTTCGGCCGCACCGTCCACTCTCTCGTCAAGTTCCTCAGCAACTACGAGGGTGTCCGTTTCATCTTCATCTCCCCCGAGGAACTGCGCGTTCCGGAGTACATCCGCGAAGAGGTGGTCCGCAAGAAAGGCATCCCCTTCGAAGAGGTCGATCAGATGGAACCCTACATGAACCAGCTCGACTTCCTCTACATGACCCGCGTGCAACGTGAGCGTTTCTTCAACGAAGAGGATTATATCCGCCTGAAAGACAGATTCATCCTCGACAAAGAGAAAATGTCCTACGCACGCCCCGACACCTATATCCTGCACCCGCTGCCTCGCGTGAACGAGATCAGCACCGAGGTGGATGATGATCCCCGCGCCCAGTATTTCCAACAGGCCAAAAATGGCATGTATGTACGTATGGCATTGATTTTGAAACTTTTAGGAATATATTAGACGTAAGACTGAGGACTTAAGACTTATGATAAAAACGCTCAACTCTCAAGTCCCAAGTCTCGAGTCTCGAGTCTCAAGTCAAAATAGTAAGAAAACATCATCATAAATAAGAAACGCCATGTTAGAAATCACCAGTATAGAAAAAGGTATTGTCATCGACCACATTACCGCCGGATATGGCATCCAGGTGTTCAATTATCTGAACCTCGACAAGGCCGATTATAATGTTGCCCTCATCTGCAACGCCTACAGCGAGAAGATG
>CACXCY010000256.1 GCA_902766265.1 uncultured Bacteroidota bacterium | reverse complement strand
GCCGGGCAGGCCGCCGGGGCGGCGCCGCTTGTCGGGCAGGAAGCGCACGGTGACGGTGCTGAACTGCGAGGCGGAGCAGTCCTCTTCGCGCTCCACGCCGTTGCCGGAGGCCGAGGCGGTGAGGCGGAAGGTGCCGATGCGGTCGAGCTTGACGGGGCGTCCGTCGATGAGGTACTTGACCATGGCGTCGCTCAGGGCGCGCACCACGCCGGTGACATCGGCGGGCGTCATGGTCGTGCCGGCGGCGATGTCCTCGCACAGATCTTCGGTGGTGACGGCTTTGCTGTGCGACACGCTCTTGGGGAACCACAGTCCCTTGTCTTTCTGGAAATAGGGTATCCACTTCATGGGGTTTCTCCTTGTGTTTTTGTTGTTTATCCTATGTGTTTTTGATGTTTCTTCTCGTGTTTTTGCGTGCACACCGTGGTGTGGAGGTTTGCACACCATGGTGTGGAGGCGTGCACACCATGGTGTGCGTCGATGCACACCATGGTCTATTTGCGAATACACCATGGTCTATTTGCGCGTACACCATGGTGTGCACGGCAAAGGACGGCGTGGTTTTGCCGAATGGTGTACGACGTGCACGGCTTCGCAGCCCCTCTTTCGGGGGTTTCGCTGGCTTTGTTCGCATTCATATCATGGGCGTTGGTTAGGACGGGCCGCCTGTCGGCGTTCAGCCACGGAAGGTGTTCATGGCGGTGTGCAGGCTGTGGAGGAAGGTGATGTTCTCCTTCACGCTGGAGCGGATGCAGGTGTCGAAGTCGTAGTCGTGCTGCGGGTGGAAGCGCACCTGGACGGGCAGCTGGTAGACGGGCAGCCCTTGCAGGAGCTCGGCCTGCTGGGGGGCACGCAGCCGCGCGGCGTCCTTCTCGGTGGTGAGGATAATCTTGCTGTCGGCCTCGATGGCCTCGAAGTCCTGCACCACCTGGAGGATTTCCTTGGCGGTGAAGGCGTGGTGGTCGGGGAACTGCCGCAGGACGACGGTGCGGTTCTTGCCGACGTGGTCGACCAGCGGACGCGGATTGGCGATGCCGCAGAGGAGCAGCACGTGGCTGGCCCCCTCGGGGTCGGCGCCCACGGGGTCGAAGAGGGGTTGCGGCTGGCCGTATTCGAGATAGGAGAAGAACACCTTCTGGGTGTTGCGCACGCGGAGGTCGAGCAGGATGTTGTGCTTGGTCACGGGGTCGAGCTTCTCGGGGCACTTGGTGACGATGACGATGTTGGCGCGGTGACGTGCCGAACGGAACTCGCGCAGGTTGCCGAAGGGCAGGATGCGGTCGCGGAAGAAGGGGCGCCCGTACTCGGTGAGCAGTATGTTGACCGTAGGTTTCACCTGGCGGTGCTGGTACACGTCGTCGAGCACCACGACATCGGGGCGGTGCTCGCCCTGCATGAGGCGGCGGATGCCCGCCAAGCGCTGCTCGCACACGGCGACGGTCACCCCGGGGAACTTGGCGGCCACCATGGCGGCCTCGTCGCCGAGACGGCCGGCGTCGGGCTCGCCGTCGGCCAGCACGAAGCCCTTGGTCCTGCGCTTGTAGCCGCGGCTGAGGAAGGCGGTGGCGTAGTCGTCCGACAGCAGTCGCAGCAGGTGTTCAGTCATGGGCGTCTTGCCCGTGCCGCCGGTGGACAGGTTGCCCACACCGATGGTGGTCACATGCGGTGCCGTCTCGCGCTTGATACCCAGGGCGAACATCAGATTGCGCAGCATCACGCCGATGCCGTACCACATCGAGAGCGGGAAGAGCACATAGGAGGCGATTTTCCTTGCTTTAGTCATCTCTTTTCTTGTTGGGCGGGCACCCTGCGGCTGTCACCGCGACAGGATGCGGGCCAGTGAACGATGCTGCAAAAGTACGGATAATTTTCTAATTGACGGCAAAGTAACACCGAAATGACGGAATAACGCCCCCTCCGGCACGCGCCGTTTGCAGGATTTTGTGTACTTTTGCATCCCGAAACCGACACTTTTCCACCGATGACCATCCTGCGCAACCTCCGCCGGCTCTTCTTTCCCCACTGCTGTTGCTGCTGCGGCGCGCCGCTGGTGGGCAGCGAGCACGACGTGTGCACCCGCTGCATGGAGACGCTGCCGCTGACCCACTACGCCACGCTGCCCGACAACCTGGCGGCGCTGCGGCTGCGCGGACGGGTGGACTGCGAGGCGGTGACGGCCAGCGTCTTCTTCCGCGAGGGCAACACCACGCAAACCATGCTGCACAACATCAAATATCGCGGCGAGATTGGGCTGGCGCACACCATGGGGCGCTTCATGGGCGAAGAGCTCGCGGCATCGCACCGCTTCGACGGCGTGGAGCTGCTGGTGCCTGTGCCGCTGCACCGCCGCAAACAGCGCCGTCGCGGATACAACCAGTCGCTTGAGCTATGCCGCGGCATCGCCGAGAGTTTCCCTCGCCCGATAAGCGTGGACAACCTGGTGCGCACGGTCTACACCGAGTCGCAGACCCACAAGAGTCGCATCGACCGCATGGCGAACATGGAAGGCGTCTTCGCCGTGCGGCAACCCGAACTCTTCGCAGGGCGCCATCTGCTGCTTGTCGACGACGTGATGACCACCGGTGCCACCGTCGAAGCCGCCTGCCAGCCCCTGCTGGCCATCGACGGCGTGCGTGTCAGCATAGCCACACTGGCCGTGGCCGGCGACTACTAAGTCCTCCGCATGCCCTACCCTGTTCCCCACGAGCCATATTACATTCTCCACGAACCCCGCGCCGCCCTCCACAAGCAGCGTTCCTCCCCCCTGCTGCCGGCGGCGGAACAAGTTTTTTTCGCGCATGGTCTGCCCGTTTACAATATTTTTCTTATCTTCGTCACACCGTAACAAACGGAGCTGTCCCGTGTTATAGAGTAGATATCAAACAATTACCACCTAAAGACAATATCCCCGAACAATGAAATACCATCGAGTACTGTTGAAATTGAGCGGCGAGTCCCTGATGGGTTCGCAGAACTACGGCATCTCACCGGCCATGCTGGAGCAATATGCTCGCGACATCAAGCAAGCCGTGGAGAGCGGCGTGGAAGTGGCTGTCGTCATCGGCGGCGGCAACATTTTCCGCGGCCTCAGCGGAGCCGCCAAGGGTATGGACCGCGTGCAAGGCGACTACATGGGCATGCTGGCCACGCTCATCAACAGCATGGCTCTGCAAGCCGAACTGGAGAAACAGGGACTGCGCACGGAGCTCCTTTCCGGACTGGCCATAGAGCCGATATGCAAGGAAATGAGCCGTCGCCGCGCCATCAAGGCACTGCGCGAAGGCAAAGTCGTCGTCATCGGCGGCGGCAGCGGCAATCCATTCTTCACCACCGACACCGCGTCGGCACTGCGCGCCGTGGAGATTCAGGCCGACGCCATCCTGAAAGGCACACGCGTCGACGGTGTATACACTGCCGACCCCGAGAAAGACCCCACAGCCACCAAGTTCGACACCCTCACCTTCAAGGAGGCCCTTGCACGCCGCCTCAAGGTAATGGACCTCACGGCCTTCGCCCTCTGCGAGGAGAACAACCTGCCCATCTACGTGTTCGACATGAACAAGCCCGGCAACCTGCTCCGTGTAGTCAGCGGCGAGAACATTGGCACCGAGGTGAGCGGCGAATAGGCCGATAACGCCTAATCCATAACGAATCAAGAATCTAAAAACGTCATACATTATGAACGACTTATCGAAGAACTGCATCGCCGAGGCGAAGAACAGCATGCAGAATGCGGTCAACTTCCTTGAGAAGGAACTGGCCAAGATCCGCGCCAGCAAGTCCAACCCCGCCATGCTCGACGGCGTGAAGGTTGACTACTACGGCGCCCCCACCGAAATCAGCCAGGTGGCCAACATCAACACCCCCGACCCACGCACCATCATCATCCAGCCGTGGGAAAAGACCATCATCGGAGCCATCAACAAGGCCATCCTCGACGCCAACCTGGGCTTCACGCCACGCCATGAGGGCGACATCCTCCGCATCACCATCCCTCCCCTCACCGAGGAACGCCGCAAAGAGCTCTGCAAGGCCGCCAAGGCCGAGGCCGAGAACGGCAAGGTCAACGTGCGCAACGCCCGCCGCAACGTCATGGACAAGGTGAAGAAACTCAAGGACAAGTCCGTCCCTGAAGATGAGGTGAAGCAGGTGGAAAAGGAAATCCAAGACATCACCGACAAGTTCATCGGCGAGTGCGACAAGGTCTACGCCGCCAAGGAGAAAGAGATTATGACGGTATAGCCCTGCGGCGATGTACCACATCTTCGACTCCCTGGAGTCTACCAACAAGTACTGCGAACTCCTTGACCTGGACGAGGTCGAGGAGTTCGCTGTCGTTTGTGCCCGCGAACAGACCGCCGGCATCGGCCAGCGAGGAAACCACTGGGAGAGCGAGCCAGGACTGAACCTGACGTTCAGTATCGTACTCCACCCCAGATTCCTTGCCGCCGCCAAACAGTTCGGACTGACACAGGCGCTATCGCTCGGCGTATGCGACTGGCTGCGTTTGCACCTCGCCACCATCGCAGCCGAGCCGCTCATCAAGTGGCCCAACGACATCTATGTGGACGGACGCAAAATCTGCGGCATGCTCACCTCCGTGCATCTCTCGGGTGACCGTGTGGCCAGTGCCGTGTGCGGCATCGGTCTCAACATCAACCAGACCCGTTTCCCCGACTGGATACCCAACCCCGTGTCGCTCGTTATGCTCACCGGCCACTCCCTCCCCTTGCGCGAAGCACTGGAGGGGCTTACTGATTGCATCCAACGCCGCTACGAGCAACTAAGAACCGATGCGACAACCATCGACGCCTGCTACCACGGTCTCCTCTACCGCCGCGGCCTCCCCACTCTTTTCCTCCACCATGGGCGCACACTCCGTGCCACCATCGAAGGGGTCAACGCCTACGGCCACCTCCAACTTCTATCCGACGATGGCACCCACCTCAGCTGCCAGCTGAAAGAACTCCTGTTCCTTCCCCACACGCAACAGCCCACAATGGAATAGCCAGCACGGCAAACCATGCCGTTGTCTCCACCGTCCGCAGGTTGGGATGTGCACATACCCTGCACACCACGTCCTTGAATTCACACAGAAAATGTAACACAAGAGGCGAAAAACAAAGAAATATTTTGCCATATCAAATATTTAGTATAACTTTGCGGAACGTTTTCGTAAGAAGAAAGCGCATTCTTTTCACTTTATATCAAGCAATTAAATAACAATTAAAACGTATAATGTCATGGGTATTAATGCAAACAAAAAGGTAAAGAGAAGAAAAGTTAGAGTTCAAGGCAACAAGAACTCCACCAACAACTGGAATCTCAATGCTGCAGGTTGGAACGCCGTCCATAAAGCCATTATCAACGCTGAATAAGCGACAGTTCCTGCAAAAAACTAAAAAGTTCCGAAGGGGAAAACCTTTCGGAACTTTTTTATACCATATATTATATAGCCACGGGGATTATTCCTTGAGCACTTCGACGGTGCCGCGCCGATAGGCCTGTCCCAAAAGGCCGGAGCCCTTGAAGACCCAGAAATAGGTGCCGGTGGGGACATTAGATGCGGCTGGATCCCAGAAGTCCTCATCGTCGTCGATGTCCTCACAATGGTATATGCACCGACCCCAACGGTTGTAGATGTAGAGCATATTGTGGCTGAAGCCCTTGGATTCCAATAGCCCACGGATGACGAAACGGTCGTTGACACCGTCGCCGTTGGGGGTCACCACGTTGGGGAACTGTAGGAAGAGCCCTCTCATGGGCACACGGTGAGTGGCCGTGTCGCTGCACCGCAGCGTGTCGCCGAGCACCGTGAGGTAGTCCCTGTATGCAACGAGCCGCACAATATATTCGGAGGTCTCATACAGCGGACGGTCGGAGACATTCCATCCATAGTATGCCATGCTGTCGTAGAGCACATCGAAGTGCGTGGTGTCGTCGTAGCCACGCTGAACCAGCCACAAGAAGTTGCGACTGAGACTGTCGGCCGGCGAGTCGTTGCGCAGCCAGATATACGGATAACCGATGGGGATGCTGTCGGGCGACCATGAGAACTCGGCCACCGGCGTGGGGTAGACACGTATGGAGTCGGCCATCCTCAGTGAGTCCTGACAACCTACGCTGCTGGTCACATAGCACGCAATCTGAAAACTGCCCGGACCATAGACGTGCGACGGGCTGGAGGACTGTGATGCCTCGCCGTCGCCGAACCGCCACATATAGTTGTTGCGACCGGTGGTGCGGTTGGCAATGCGGATGGTAAATGGGGCACACCCGATGGTGTCGGGCTCGATGGTGAACGAAGAATGAGGCGTTGCGAAGTCGTTATGGTTGAACGCATAGAAGGCCATCACGTTGTTGGTGGTGTCGCATTCGGCCTGCATACCGGCGTTCTCCGCAATATGCAAGCCGTCGCTGTTCACCCGCACGACAAAGCTGTCGGTCTGTATGTCGCAGAACGTTGGGGCTTCCAAGAACAGTTCCACCGTGTCACAGCTGCCGACCGCCAAGTGGCGCAACACCGTGTCCATCAGCAGAAGTGAATCGTCGATATAGCTGAGGGCAAGCTGATAGGGAGCCGTCAAGGGGGCAAATCCCTGGTTGCAGACACTGACGGTGACGGCCACCGTGTCGCCCTGCACATCTGCCCATGCCGCCGAGACATAGGCGTCGGGCAGCGGCGAGGTGACGATATAAATCCATGAAGTGTCGGAGAAGAGGACGGTCAGTGTGTCGTTGACCATCACTTCACAGGTGATGGCATAGCGGAGCGTGTCGCCGCCCAGAGTGTCGGCCGAATAGAAAATGGTGTCGTTCTGTGTGGCGGTGATGCGACCGTGGAAAGGGCCTTGCACTATCTGTGGCAGCAGACCGCGGCAATTGGCTGAGATGGTGTCGTTGACCAACGGAGTGAGCACCAGCGACCCGCTGCCGCAAGCCGCATAGGTGTCGGGATAGGCACGCAGCTTGGCGAGCTGTGCCTGCGCCG
>CACXCY010000255.1 GCA_902766265.1 uncultured Bacteroidota bacterium | reverse complement strand
CTTCGTAACCTTTGACTCGTTCCCAATGTCCCCGGACTCCATAGAGCCCGGCAACATCACGCTATCTCGTTTCCCATTCTTTCAATGTCCTCTCGCTCCCGCCGCCTCAACCCCTCTTTTTCAACACTCCAATTTTTCGGCGAAAGCGGTTGCAAAGATACAACTGTTTTCCATTCTACCAAAATATTTTTTCACGATATGATACTACATTTCTACTTATACACTATAATACAGTATTTTGACCAATGCATTTTTTTTGATTTTTTATTCTCACACGCTGTTTTTTCTTCCATATTCTGGTTGCAAGACGGTGATTTTTGCTAAAAATCTCCCTTATTGGCAAAATGTGGGCAAACACGCAAATATTTAGTTATATTACAATATATTATATCGTTTTTCGCTCTCTATTCCGATATATTTTATACACATTGGCTGATGGTGCGTTTAGCAAGCACTAAAAAAACATCTATCCTTACAGGTGATTCCAGCCATACACGCATCTGCATCCAATGATTTGATACACATGAATGTAAATTACTTTCCCACAAAACAAGGAACGACTTTCCGCATGGACGGACAACTATGTGTGGGCTCATAGTCGCACTATATGTGGGCACATGGTCGTACCATGTGTAGGCATATGGTCGCACTATATGTGGGCATATGGTCGACAAGTCGGCACAAAATTAGTGTTTTGCCTATACAAGATGACTGGACACACATACCCAATACCTATATTATACATTATATATAGGTCAAAATCTCTCTGGAAGATATGGAGTCGGGGATTTTATTTTCCTGCACCGGTGCGTCCTTGACGCAGGTCGAGCAGACGGTGGCGCGCCATAACGTAGGTGGTGCGGCGGTCGGTGATGGCATTCTCGGCTTGCAGCATGAGGGCGTGTGCCTGCAGCACCTCGGAGAGAGTGTTTACTCCAGCCGAGTAGTTGAGTGTGGCCAGCCGATAGTTCTCGCGGGCCACATCCAATGCCGCCGAGTCGGACTTGAGCAACATCCATGCATCGACCATGTCACTGTAGGATTTCTCCTCCTCCAACGCCATCATACGGCTCAGATGCTCCTGCTTCATGCTGGCTTCCGCGATGCGGATGTTGTGCTGGTTGAGCTTGTGCGAAGTCTCGAACCATCCCGTCAACGGCACAGAGAGCGAGAGCAAAGCCACAGCGTTGGCTGTAGCGTCGTTCTTAATCATGTTACCATAATACACCGAGCCGATAAATGTGAGCTGTGGCAACGACTCGCCGAGGGTCAGCCGCTTGCTCAGCTTCTCGGCGTCGACGCTGAGTTCAAGAAGACGTGTTTCGGGACGGGAACCTGCGCCGGAGCTTATCTTCTCCAACGGAATGGCCGATTCATCGGAGGATAATCCCTGTTCGCCAAACACTATATCATCGTGATGTTCGATGCCTATCTGACAGCACAGCAAACGTCGCGACAACTTGATGCCGCTGAGCAACTGCTGCTGGTTGGCGAGCATCTCGTTGCGCTTCAACTGCAGCTGCAGAGCGTCTGCACGAGTCACCAACCCATTGTCGAGAGCGACCTGAACAGTGCGATCGAGCGAGTCGATGAGCGCTAAAGCAGCGGACACAGTGGCCACCTTTTGCTGCAACCCCACCACCAGATAGTAGGTCGACTCGATATTCTCCAGCACATCGCGCACCTTCATGTCGTTCTGTAGTTCGGCGGCCTCCACGCCCAGTTGGGCCAGTTTGTTGCCAGTCGCTATACGCCCGCCGGCATAGATGGGTTGTCCTACAATAACCGAGCCGCTGGCACCTTGCCGCATCAGGGAGACCTCCTTCTTGACATCGCTGCCAGTTTCAGCCACCAAGTCATAGATGTCCTGCAACAACGAGCGCATATCAGACGACTGGATGTCCTCGATGCTGAAATGGATGAGCGGTTTTACGGAATGATACCCAATCCCCGCAAGGTTGACCTGCGGGAAGTATTTGGTGAACACCTGACGTTTCACCTCGATGGCGCTCTCAACCTCCATCTGCGAGGTGCGTATCTCCACATTGTTGCGTCGCGCCAATGCCAGACAACTGTCGAGTGTCAGCACTTGGGCGAGAGCGGCTGTGAGCGGTGAGAGGAACGCCAGTATGAGCAGTATTCTTTTCATTTTTAATCGATGTTATTTGCGTCCCACATGTATCGGACGGAAGTTCCCACGCTTCTTGTTTTCAAAAGCCACACAGTAGGACACCGGCAGTATGGTGATGACCAGCGGCAAAGTGAACAGTGTACCGAAGCATATCACCACGCCCATAGGCATCCACAGCATGGTGCCGGCCAGTATCATGGGCACCACGCCGATGGCTGTCGTAGCCGAGGTGAGGAAGATGGGCCTCATGCGACGCAGGCCGGCCTGGTAGGCGGCTTCGGTCACCGACAGCAGATCCTTGCTCCGCAGTTCGGACACATAGTCGTACATGATTATCGCGTTGCGCACAATGATGCCCACCAGCGAAATGAGGCCCAGCACCGCCGAGATGGAGAAATCGAGACCGAAGAGCCAAAGACCGAAGGTGGCGCCGAAGATGCAGAGCACCGCCATGGAGATGGCCAGCAACGAGATGTCGAGTTTGCCGTAGTGGATGATGAGCACCAGGAACATAACAGCGATGGCGGCGATAACCGACATGACGAGACCCGGCATCATGCTGACCGAGAAGGCATAGGTGCCTCCCGGTTCAACGGTGATGTCGGCAGGCAGGTCCATCTTGTCGAGTGCTTTCTGGATTTTGTGGAACTCACGTATCTGTCCGGCGCCGGACATCACGTCGGCCGACACAGTAACGCAGCGCACACCATTGCGGTGAGGTATGTTGCTGTGGTGGAAACGGGGCTGAATGTCGGCCACCTGCCGCAGCGGCACCCATGCACCGGGCTGCGCGCAGGGCACCAGCAAGTCGCCCAGCGAGCCGTAGTCGATATTCTGCTTGCCTTCCGAATAGATGGCTATGGGAATGTTGTAGTCGCCCTCCCACATGGACGACAGCGTGGTGCCCGACAGCGCGCTGCTGAGGTATACGGACAGCGTCGACTGGGTGATGCCCAAACGGTTGGCGGCATCGGTTTTCAGCACCACGTCGACCATCTCCTCGGTCTCGTCGTAGTCGGAATGCACATAGAAGAGATTGGGCATCTGCTTCATGATGCGCAGCAGCGAGTCGCGCACCGCGCCGATGGTGCCGTAGTCGTTGCCCTTGATGTAGAACTCTATCGGCGACAGCGACGCCTGGTAGTCCATCTGTTTGAAGCGTATCTGCGCGCTGGGGAAGATGTTCTCGTAGCGCTGGGCGTATTCGGCAATGATTTCCTTGGTAGCGTCGTCGCCGGTGGTGTTGACGATAAACTGCGCGTAGTTGTCCGAAGGCAGCTGCGGGGCGTAGGTCATGTGGAAACGTGGCGACGACATGCCGATGAACGAGGTGACGCTCTTCACGCGCGCATCCTTCTGCAGCAGTGCCGCCAGCGAGTCGGCCACATGCTCGGTCTCCTCTATCGACGAGCTGGCGGCCATGTGTATCTCGACGGCAAAACTGTCGCGTTCGGCCTTGGGGAGTATCTGGATGTTGATTTGGGTGAACAGGAACACGCCCACCAGCACCAGCACGAAGCCGGTGAGCAGAGTGAGCTTCTTGTGGCGGAAACAGGCGTCGAGCAGCCGCTGGTAGCCGCGTTGCAGCCAGTCGAAGAAACGGTTCTGCGCACGTGAGAGCATCGTGCTCTTCTGGTCGGAGGTGCTCTTGATGAGCCGCGACGAGAGGAACGGAATCACCTGAATGGCGTAGAGGAAGCTGCAGGCCAGCGCTATCAGTATGGTCCAGGGGAAGAGCCCCACGAAGTCGCCCATGATGTTGCCTTTGAGCAGCGCCAGCGCGGGGAAGAACATCATGGCGATGGAGGCGGTGGCGAAGAGCATGGAGTTGGCCAGCTTGCTGGTCGACACCGCAGCGGCGTACCATCGCGAATGGCCAATGCGCAGCAGGTCGGTGTATCCGTCGATGACCACCACCGAGTCGTCCACTATCATACCCAGCACCGCTATGAGTGCCGCCAGGGTGACAGTGTTCAGCTCGAAGCCGATGAAATACATGATGCCCAGCGTGCCGGCGATGCATATCGGCACCGAGGTGGAGCTGACCAGCGCGGTGCGCAGCGGGAAGAGCAGCAGCATGACGAAGATGACGACGAGGATGGCCTCTATCAGGTCCTTGAGGAAGGAGCGCACCGAGCGGTCGACCACCTTGGGCTGGTCGGTGACGCGGTGGATGTGTATGTCGGGGGTGATGCTCTGCTCGTAGTCGCGGATAATCTTCTCCACTTTCTTGCCGAAGTCGACGACGTTGTTGCCGGGACGCATCTCAATGGAGAGCATCAGGCAACGGTTGTTGCTCACCTGGGAGTCGTAGTACTTGATGTGGGGTTTGTCCTCTTCGTAGCGCGGCTGTATGGTGGCCACGTCGCGCAGGCGCAGCACCTGTCCGGTGGCGGGGTCGGCGAAGATGACCATGTCGCTCAGCTCGCCGATGTCGCCGTAGGGTATCGACACGTGCACGAGGGCCGAGCCGTCGGTGTTGCTCACCTTGCCGGAGATGGTGCGGAAGCCGTGGGCGGCCAGCTCGGTGCTCACCACCGATGGCGAGATGGCGTACTGCGTGAGGCGCATGGGGTCCATGTGGACGGCTATCTCCTCTTTCTGGTCGCCGACGATGCTGATGCGTCCCATTTCGGGGATGCTGCGCAGGCGTGCCGAGAGCTGCTTGACGACGTTCTCCAGCTCGCGCGGCGAGCGTTCGCTGCTCTCCACGGCCAGCAGCAGCGACGAGGCGTTGCCGAAGTCGTCGACGACCGCTGTGGCCACCACGCCCTGCGGCAGGTTGGTCATGCGGAAGAACGACAGCCCTTCGCGGATGCGCGACCAGGTGAGCTTGGGGTCGTCGTGCGAATGCACCAGCGAGACGAAGACGTAGAGCATGCCGTTCTGGCTGTAGGAGTAGGTCTTGGTCTTGTCCACGTCGGTGAAGGTGAAGAGGTATTCCTCCACCTTGCCGGCCACCTGCTCCTCTATCTCTTCGGCGGTGGCGCCGGGGTAGACCACGGCCACGACGCCCTGCTTGACGGAGACTTCGGGGAACTCGTTCTTCTTCAGGTGGGGCAGCGCGTAGATGCCGAGGATGATGGTGATGAGGACCGTGAACGTGAGCATGGGGAAGCTCCGCATGGCGCCCTCTATCATATTGGTTCTCCTTGTCATGTTCTGTGTTTTGGCTGCTTGGTTGTGCTACGGGCGGCTATGGGTTGAGCAATCTGACGCGGGCGCCGTTGTAGAGTTTCTGCTGGCCGGCGGTGACCACGGTGTCGCCCGAGGAGAGTCCCGATTTGACCACGACGCCGTTGCGGATGAAGTCGCCCACCTCGATGATGCGGCGCTGCGCCTTGCCGTCGGCGACGACCCACACGGTGGTGCCTTCGGGCATGGTCTGCACGCAGTCGGAGGGCACCACGATGCCGCCGCGGGCGCCGAGGTTGGCGCGCACTTTGGCCACCATGTCGGGCAGCAGCCCCTTGAGGTCGCCCGAGACGATGGTGGCGTAGACCTTGTAGGTGTGGCCCAGCGGGTTGGCGATGAGCGCTTTGTTGCTGACGCGCAGGGTGAGCTCGCGGTTGTCGAGGGCGGGCACCACGGCGGTGGCGGCGTCGCCCACGTTGACGAGCGATATTTCCTGTTCGGGCACGGAGAAGGCGATGCGCAGGCGGCGCATGTCGAGCAGCCGTGCGAAGGTCTCGCCGGGTTTCATCTCCTGCCCCGCCTGGCGGTCGGTGCACGAGACGACGCCGCTGAAGGGTGCCTTCATGGTGCAGTCGTCCATGTGCTTGCGGGAGCTGACCTCGGTCTGGCGGGCCTTTTCGAGGTTGGTCTCCATCTCAATCCATTTCACTTCGCTGAGGCCGCCCTCCTTGTGCACGGCTTCGAGGCGCCGGTGGGCATCCTCGGCCTGGCGCAGGGTGGCCAGGGCGGTGGCGTGCAAGCTGGTGGCCGTGGTGGCGTCGACCGAGGCCAGCAGCTGTCCTTTGGCGACGCGCTCGCCGTTCTTCACGGCCACGCGGGTCAGCGTGCCGCCCAGGGGGAAGGAGAGGGTGACCTCCTGCTCGGAGCCGATGTCGCCCACGTAGTTGCGCTCCGTGGGGGTGGCGCCGTCGTCGACCACGAGGGCTTCGACGGCGATGGTGTCGGTCCAACCCGACGGCGCGGCCCCCCTGCCGCGACAGGAAGCGAACGCCAACGCAGCGACCAGAAAGAGTATAAAGTGTTGTTTCATACCACGATGCATTATTTCCAACGGAATAGAAATCGTTTGCAAAAGTACTAAAATATTTCCACTAAAAAAGTGGCAAAATTCTTTTGCCGGTCCGCAAAAATGTCTATAACTTTGCAACCGGATTCGACGAGGTACGCACAAGAAGAATCCGACAGTAAACCACACCATGACTACAAACAACCATAATCCAAATGAAAAAATCTCCGCTGCACAGTTTGCGTGCCTTTACCTAACGGCTGATGTGCCGGCACACAACGATTGATGTGCCGGCACCTAATGGCTGATGTGCCGTTACATTAGGTCTTATGTGCCGGCACCCCAGGTCTTATGTGCCGTTACATCAGGTCTTATGTGCCTTTACATGGCACCCCTATGTGCCCTTACATGGCATGCCTATGTGCCCTTACATGGCACCCCTATGTGCCCTTACATAGCGAGCCCACATGAAAAAAGTTCAAGAGCGACCAACGACAATGCCTAAAGAAAAGAAAAAAAATCCGGATTTTCAATTAATTATATGTTAAACAAAAAAAAGAAAGGAAATAACAATGGCTAATTATCGCAAACGTTATTCAAATCTCACGGGAAAGTGGACTCCCGTGGCCGCAGTCACCAAAACCCTCACAACCCGCAAGGTTGCGGAACGCATCGAGAAGGAAAGCACCGTGTCGATTGCCGACATCATGGCGGTGCTCTACGCCCTGCCGCACGTACTGCGCGACGAGATGGCCAACGGCTACTCGGTGAAACTCGACGGCATCGGAAGCTTCGCGCTGACGGTGCAGTGCCACAAAACCGGCGTGGACCGCGCCGAGGATGTCAACCCATACACCCAAATCACCAACGTCAAGGTACAGTTCCGCCCCGAAAAGACCGAACTGCAGCTGGCCAACATGGAGAAGAAGAAGAAAGTCACCTCGCTGGTGGCAAACGACATCACATGGAGCGAGCTGCAAGAACGGAAAGGCACCAAGAACGCTGGCAACGGGAGCACCACGGGCACCGGCACAGACGAGGAAGAACCTCCGACGGGCGG
>CACXCY010000254.1 GCA_902766265.1 uncultured Bacteroidota bacterium | reverse complement strand
AGTATCAGCGCCACGATGGGTTTCCACGCCCAACGGAACCAGGTGGCATAGGGTATGCGGGCGATGCCGAGACACCCTATCAGCACGCCGCTGGTGGGAGTGAGCATGTTGGTGAAACCGTCGCCGAATTGGAAAGCCAATACGGTGGCCTGACGAGAGACGTGGATAAGGTCGGCAAACTGCGCCATGATGGGCATCGTCAACGCCGCCTTGGCGCTGCCGCTGGGCATGATGACGTTCAGCAGGGTCTGGAAGACATACATGGCGCCCATGCTGGCCACCTCACCGGTGCGAGCCAGCGAGCGTGTGAGCCCATAGAGGATGGTGTCAATCACCATGCCGTCCTTAAGGATAAAGATAATGCCGCTGGCCAGACCCACAACCAAGGCGGCACTGAGGATATCCTTGCAGCCGGCCAGGAAAAGCTTGGCCAACGCGTCGGCACCCTGTCCGTCGGCAATACCGCTGAGGAGCCCCAGGGCGAAGAAGAGCGACGATATCTCCATGACATACCAGCCGTAACCCAGCACGCCGGTGACGAGACAGCAGATGGTCAGCACCAGCAGGTCGAGGATAAGGAAATGGACACTCTTGCGCAAGGCGAAAAAGCCCGTGACGACAAACAACGCCGCCCAGACGGGCATCAGCACCAGACGGCTATGGCCGCTGCCCACGGCGATGTCGGTCGACGGATAGCGGAAAGCCAGCACCACCAGCACTACGCTGACGACGGCATAGACCACCCACGCCGACACGGGACGACGGTACTCCACAGGGTTCTGCTGCTGCTCCTCGGCACGGCTGCGCCAGTATTCGTCGAGCCGGTAGACGGGCGACTTCTGCGGGTCGCGCTTCACCCTGGCCGCATACAGCAGCACGAAGGCGATGGCGATGATCGTGAGCACGCACCAGCAGAACAGGCGGTACTCTAAACCAGAGAAGATGGGCAGCTCGGCAATGCCCTGCGCGATGCCGATGGTGAAAGGGTTCAGTATGGCGCCGGCAAAGCCCACATGCGCCGCCACGTAGCACATGCAGAGCCCCACTATCGAGTCGTAGCCCATCGAGATGGCCAGCGGGATGAAGATGACCACGAAGGCAATCGTCTCTTCGCTCATGCCGAACACCGCACCGAAGATGCTGAACATCACCATAACCAGCGCGATGATAATGTTCTCCACCCCCAGCCAGCGGAAGAGCTTGTAGCGGTTGAGCCGCTGGATGCGCCTCAGAAAGGCCATAACACCCACATCGATGGCGTGACTGCTGTTGAGAATCCAGAATGCGCCGCCCACCATGAGGATGAAGACGATAATGTCTGCCTTGTCGCAGAAGCCGTTGAAGAGCGAACTGAACACCTGCCACGTCTGCGGGGCGGCATCGACATAGTGGAACGAACCGCTCTGCACCACCTCGCGCGTCGCTGTGCTGCCGTCGGCATTCTCAATGGTGACGGTCTCACGCACGAAAGCGCCGCCGGGGATGAACCACGTCAGCACGGCAGCCGTCAGTATCAGGAAAAATACAATCGTGAAAGTGTGTGGAATCTTCTTCATAGCGCAAAGCATTCATGCGGCGGAACAAAAATGGCTGCGAATCGCACGACACGCAGCCATCACTCTTGTCACCCCACAGGGTTAGTTCTCCTTCAGCCAGTCAGTGACATTCTTCTCGATGCGGGCAGCCACATCGGCGCAGTCCTCGCATTTCTGGAACTTCTCACCGGTGATATGCTCGTAGAGCTCTATGTAGCGGTCGGTGATGGAGTTCACAATGGCATCGGTCATCTCCGGCACCTGCTGGCCTTCCTTGCCCTGGAAGCCGTTCTCCATCAGCCACTCACGCACGAATTCCTTCGACAGCTGACGCTGGCGTTCGCCCTTGGCCTGACGCTCCTCATATCCCTCGGCATAGAAATAGCGCGACGAGTCGGGCGTATGGATTTCATCGATGAGATATATCTTACCGCCGCGCTTGCCAAACTCATACTTGGTGTCGACCAGTATCAGCCCGTGGGCGGCAGCAATCTCCGTGCCTCTCTGGAAGAGGGCGAGGGCATATTTCTCCAGCTGCTCGTAGTCCTCCTTGGCCACCAACCCCGTGCGGATGATGTCCTCCTTGGAGATATTCTCGTCGTGGCCTTCATCGGCTTTGGTGGTAGGCGTCACGATAGGCGTAGGGAACTTCTGGTTCTCAATCATGCCATCGGGCAGCGACACGCCACAGAGGGTACGTGCTCCTGCCTTGTACTCACGCCATGCACTTCCTGCCAGGTAGCCGCGCACTATCATCTCCACACGGAAACCCTCGCACTTCAGACCCACGGTAACCATAGGGTCGGGCGTGGCCAGCTTCCAATTGGGAACGATGTCGGCCGTAGCGTCAAGGAACTTGGCGGCAATCTGGTTCAGCACCTGTCCTTTGTAGGGGATGCCCTTGGGCAACACCACGTCGAACGCCGAGATACGGTCGCTCACCACCATGGCCATATATTTGTCGTCGATGTTGTACACATCGCGCACCTTACCCACATAGAGGTTCTTCTGTTTGGGGAAATGAAAGTTGGTTTTTACAACTGCGTTCATAGTATTATGATTTGTTTGTTCTACGTTATCTGCTGGGCAAAGAATGTGAAGTTCACCTTGCCATAGGCCCTGTGCTGCCAGAAATGGGGATGCTGCGCGAAATCGTGCTCCTTGGGATGCTCGAGCACGAATATGCCGTTATCGTTGAGCAGCTCCTTCTCGAACACCAGGTTGGGCAGCTGGGGCAGCCCCTCGCAACTGTAAGGAGGGTCGGCAAAGATGATGTCGAACTTCTTGTAGGCCCTCTTCAGCAAATCGAAAGCATCGGCGCGCACCACATGGATGTTGCTCACACCGAGGCGCAGGGCCGACTGCTTGATGAAGTCCACACACTGGTTGTTTATCTCCACCGAGGTGACGTCCTTGACACCTCGCGACACAAACTCCAACGACACCGCGCCCGTACCTGCAAAGAGGTCCATCACCGAGCATTCCTCGTATTCCACATAATTGTTCAGGATGTCGAACAGACTCTCGCGCGCCATATCCGTGGTGGGTCTCACCGGCAGATTGGCGGGAGGATTTAGGCGGCGGCCTTTGAGTGAACCTGCAATGATACGCATCCTACAGAGCCATTTGGATACCTTAAGCCAGGCAAGCGGCCTGCCTGTAGGTGTGCAAACGATACATATCGGGAGCCGTGAGCTTCAACGGACGGCCTTTGTAGAGGTCTATGTTGCGGAAATAATGCTGCATGGCGGCAAAGTGCGCCCTGTCTATCTCGCCCGACAACATCAGAGCCATATCGTCTCTTCCAAAGCGCAACTGCTTGGCCACGTTGAGCACCCGGTAGAGCATCTCGTCGAAATTGGCACAATTGTAGGTGTTGGTCAGCTGAAGCTTTTCGTTACGCAACGCCACAACGTCGCACATTCCATGACGGAGGTTGACCAGCATGAAAGGACGGCCTTCGCTGCGTTTGACCACATCGGCACTCACAAAGGCCGAATGCTGGCAGCACACCGCAATGCCCGGCAAGGCAATCTGAAAGGCAGAGACAATGTTGTTGTCAGCCGTAAAAATGATATACGCGCCAATTTGTTTGTTGTGGTCGCAGTAGATATGCTTACCTGGTTCCACGTCGCAGATGGCATCAAGATACCTCTTGTCGTTGCCCGGCTGGTACAGTTCGTCAGGCACCCAGGAGAATTGCTGCGTGTTGACCACCAACTCTGTGCGTCCGAAACCGAAGGGGATAATCCCATGCTCGTCAAATACCGCCTTGATGGTTCGCATGGAATCGGCAACCGAAGCTGCCCACGCATAGGTGATATCGCCATAGGCGAGCAACTCGTCGCGGTCGCTGGTGATGGAGAAAGTGAAACCGTCCGCTTTCAGGCAGACGGACAGTATCTTCTCACTCGACGGAACGTCACGTCCGCCGCTGACAAAGGTATTGGTGATATACGACATGGCCTTTTCGGGTTAACTATATGCTAAATTAGCAATTAGAAACGGACGACAGATGCCGACCTGTTTCTAATTGCTAATCCTTAATTCTGGGTTTACTCAAAGTTTCCTTCGGTGACGGACTGTGTCATGTCGCCGACCTTCCAGCCGGCATACTTGCCGCTGACGCGCTCGATTTCGGCAATCTTGTTGCGCACCATCTGGTCGTCGCAATCCGACATCAGGGTCTTGAGGTCTACCTTGCATTCAAACACTGGGACATAGAAGCCGTTGT
>CACXCY010000253.1 GCA_902766265.1 uncultured Bacteroidota bacterium | reverse complement strand
GTGTTAGGATTGGCAAAGGCCGAATACTATAACGACCCTGTGGTCAAGTACGGCTATATGCGTGGATCGGAGACCGTTGACTATGTGCGTAAGATCCATGAGCGATGGAACGGCTATCGGGGCGTGAAGACGGTACGCTCGGGTTTTGCACCTTCCAATACCCCCCAGAAGGCTACCCATGCCCGTAAGAAGAAATACCAGATTGAGGAGTAACAGCCGTTTTTCGGGGAACCAGTCGTCAGCGTCTCAGTATTTCTGTCTGATAGGCCTTGAGCCGTTCTTCCAGCGTCATAGCGGCATAGCGTTTCCACCCTTCAGCCTTTCCGCCAGGCTTCAGATAGTCTAACTCATTCATGTGAGCATAAGCCTCCATTTCAAAGGGATTCAGCAGATAACCGGCATTCTTCAGATGTCGGCGATAGCCTCTGGCCTTTAGCCAGAAGAAGAAATAGCGCCCGTAGAAGCACAGCCATGAGTCGTGGGTGGCGCGTGCCTGATAGAGATGTATCATCTCATGGTTCTTCATCTTATCCCAATGTCGGTTGAAGGTGTCAGCGTCTTCTCGGGTGTGGGTGATGATATGCCCGAAGAAGGTCAAACCGTCATATCCCTTCCGAATCAGGAAGGGAACAGCCACCGCAGGCAAGTCGAAGGTGTGGCTGGGACGCGAGGAGCGCCATATGAGGGAAATGATGCGGAAAGGGTTTGTCATTCGGTGAATCGGCTGATGAAGTCGTCTTCGGAGATGATGGCGATGCCCAGCTGCTGGGCCTTCTTGTTCTTACCTGAGGTGGAAGTGACATCGTTGTTGATGAGGAACGATGTCGACCCACTGACAGCAGAAGCCACTTTTCCGCCTTGCGACTCAATGTAGGCCTTCAGTTCGTTGCGGTTCTTGTAATGGTGCACGTCGCCTGTGATGACGAAGGTCAGTCCCTGACACCGGTCGCCCTGTGGTGTGGTTTCGGGGTTGGTCACCACCAGATAAGGCAGCAGCCGACGGAAGCGCGCCAGATTGTGGGCGTTACGGAACCAGCGGACGAACGAGGCCGACTTCTCCGGGCCGATACCTGCCACATGTGCAAAGACATCCTGCGGCTCTGCCTGGGTGGCAAACAGGTCGTCGCCCGTCTTGATGGCTTCATCGACAAGCGCTTCCAGCGGATAAGCCGATAGCAGACGTTTGCAGACGTCAATGCCACACAGCGGGATGGTCAGCGCATAGAGCAGTCGCTGGGCCTCTACCTGTCGGCTGTTGTCGATGCTGCGCATGATATTCGAGGCAGACTTCTCACCGAATCCCTCCATCTGAGCCAGTTCGCGGATGTGGCTACGCAGTTCGTAGATATCGGCATATTCCGATACCCACCCGAGGTTGATGAATTTTGCCAGCGTCTGTTCCGAGATGCCGTCGATGTTCATGCCCTCCTTCGACACAAAGCGTGCAAACTTCTTCAGCTGTTTGGCAGGACAGTCATCGTTGGTACAGTGGAGTGTCCGGGTGCCGCTGGCCTCGCTCTCGACGACCTGTGTAGGAGCATGGCAGACAGGGCAGGTGTCCGGGACAGTGAATGTCCCGACATGATCAGTGACAGCAATGACCTTGGGGATGATTTTGTTGGCCTTGATAACGCTGAGTCGCGTTCCAGAACCACCGATATCGAGTCGTTCGCATTCGCTGATATTACATAGTGAGGCACGCTTCACGGTTGTGCCCTCCAGTTCTACGGGTTCAAAGACGGCTACGGGTGAGATAGTGGATGCTGCACACGACCATTCAATCTCTTTCAAGACGGTGTCTGCCGATTCATCCTGCCACTTGAAGGCCAGTCCTGCCCTGGTGGCATGATGACCTGTGACGCTGCCTGTCTGGGCATAAGCCGTATCGTCGTAGCACACCACCAGACCATCGACAGGGAAGGGATTCTGGCGGGAAGTGACTTTTTCGGTAAAGCGAGCCAGACATGCTTCCACAGCAGTGGGCGTGGGTGCTGTAATCAGCTCACGCTCAACGGTGCGGAAACCCTGTGTGTCGAGCCAGGCCATGCGGTCGCCCCAGCTGTCCAAAGTCTCGTCAGTATATACCAGCGTAAAGGGAATCCACTGGATATGACGGTCCATGATGTCCTGCGGCTCTTTGACGCTGAGTGAGCCCGATGCGAGGTTACGGGGATTGGCATAGTCTTCGCCACTCTCCATGAGGTAGTGTTCGAAATCGTCGTACGAGATGACGGCTTCACCACGAATGACGGTATGGCCCTGAGCCTTGATGGTGTTTGGGATACCGGCAATGGCCGGCGACAGGTGTGTGATATTCGTACCGATATGGCCATTGCCTCTGGTTACAATCTTCTGCAGTTTGCCACCATCATAGGTCACCACGAGTGTCAGACCATCCAGCTTCCACGAGATCCAGATAGGACGTTCCTCGGCCCATTTCACCAGGTCGTCGGGTGCTTTGGTCTTGGCCAGCGAGAGGGCAGCAAACTCATGTGCCTCCTTCTGTCCTGCCGTGTTGTCCTCCGATACCTGCTGTGTGGGCGAGTCGGGTAGGGTTGTGCCAGTCTCCGTTTCAAGCTGCCGCAACTCATCGAACAGCTTGTCCCACTCGTAGTCGGTCATCCGCTCTGCCTTTCCGTTGTAGTAGGCATCCGAGGCCTCGTTCAGGGTGCGGATGAGCACTTCCATCCTGCGTATCTTTTCTTCCATCATATTCTTTTTCGTCTAATTGTTTGCAAAATTACAAAAAGTTTCGTACTTTTGCAAACAAAATAAGGAAAAACGTAAGAACTATGAACGAACTCTTTTTCGAACTGATACAAGTTTCTACAGGCCAGCTCGACTGTCTGAACCGAGGACCGTCGCCCGAAGAATGGCAGCAGTTGTACGACCTTTCCAAGCGTCACGGACTGACAGCACTGTGCTATCAGGGTGTAGTACGCCTGTTTGAATATGGCTTGCGTGCCCCGCAGGATTTGAGCATCGACTGGATGGCTGATGCCGAAGAGTTGGGCGGAGCAGAGACCGTGAATCACCTTATCAGTGTTCCTGAGATAAGCAATCCCGTGCGTAAGCGGCTCATCGACAAATGGATCAGTAACAATAGCGGTTCACTCTATGTCTATGTTGACAAGCAGAAGACCAACACCCCCTCGTCGGCTATCGTCCTGAAGCTAATCGAAGCCTACGAGTCGTTTCATCATGGGACGCTGACCATGCAGCATGTGGTGGGCTGCTTCGATGTGTTGCGCCAGGCTAACGGGCATTTCGACACGTTCGCCGATGGCTCCTCCGTGTCCCAGGTGTTGCGAAAGATCGGCATCTGGCGCTTTGCGCGTAGCATGATGTGGATTGTCAACCACACGATGGCCTTTGATGCAACGCTGATGCCCTGTCGTCCCTTGGAGGTGGGTGGTCGTTTTGTGTTGCAGCAGATTACGGAAGAGAAGGTTCCGCTGTTGGAGCGTATCAAGTATCGGTTCTGGCGTTTTATCAAATTCTGAAAAAACAAGAAAATATGAAAAAGACAATATTATTGGCCTTCACCTTGCTGACAGCCCTCGTTTCTGTAGCTGCCGGCCAGCTTGAGTTGAAGGATATCACGTCGGGTGCCTTCCGTGGTGCATCCATGAGTGCCTTGACACCATTAGCCGATGGAGAGTCGTTTGCCCGTTTGAGCGATGATGGCAAGCGTATCGTCCAGTGTTCGTTCAAGACTGGTAAGGAGACGGGAACTCTCTTTGATGTAGCCACTGCCAAGGGTGCCCAACTTTCGGCTATCGACGGATACATCGTGAGTCCTGACGGTCAGCGCTTGTTGATACAGACCGATACCAAGAGAATTTACCGCCACTCGTTTACGGCATCCTATTATATATATACGCTGCGTAACAATCGTTTGGCTCCGCTATCGGACAATGGTCCCCAGCAGGTTCCAGTCTTCTCGCCAGACGGTCTTCAGATAGCTTTTGTTCGCGACAATAACATCTTTATTGTGAAGCTGTTATATGATAATGCTGAAGTTCAGATTACAAAGGACGGCAAGCGTAATGAAGTGATCAATGGCATTCCCGACTGGGTGAATGAGGAGGAGTTCAGCCACAACAATGCCATGGTGTTTACGGCTGATAGCAAGCAGCTTGTATGGGTGCGTTTCGACGAGTCGGCAGTCAAAGAATATTCCATGCAGATGTATAAAGGCATGAAGCCCGAGAATGCACAATATGCCGACTATCCCGGTTTCTACACCTACAAGTATCCCATTGCGGGTGAACAGAATTCGGCAGTCAGCGTGTGGAGTTTCGACATTGCTTCACGTCAGACCCGTCAGCTGAAACTGCCCATCGATGCCGATGGCTATGTTCCTCGTTTGAAGATGACGAATGATGCCTCCCAGATTGCCGTATTCACCCTGAACCGCCATCAGGACTGTCTGCGCATCTTCTTGTGTAATCCGCTGTCAACCGTGTGTCGTCAGGTCATCGAGGAGAAGGTCAGCAAGTATGTCCGCGAAGAGGCTATCGAAGGTGTCCAGCTGACAGACCGTCATATCCTGTTGCCCAGCGATCGCTCGGGATGGATGCACCTTTATCTCTATAACATGAATGGTCAGCTGTTGCGTCAGATTGACGATGGCAACTACGAGGTGAGTGCAGTCTATGGCTATGACGAACAGACAGGCGATACCTATTATGCCTCGCACGAAAACAGTTCTACCGACCAGCAGCTTTATGTGGCCCATGCCAATGGAAAGCGTGAGTGCCTGACGCCCAATGCCGGATGGCACAGTGCCCTGTTCAGCACTAACTATCGCTACTATGTCCATACCTGGAGCGACCTGAATACGCCGCCTGTCTATACACTGCGTAGCAACAATGGAAAAACGCTGGTAACCCTCGACGACAATCAGGCAT
>CACXCY010000252.1 GCA_902766265.1 uncultured Bacteroidota bacterium | reverse complement strand
CGTTACACACCCACCCATTACGACACCGTGTGGGCTGACACACTGGCGAAAGAAATTAAAGCCAAACGCCCTGTGCTCTATACAGGTCACAACATCTCCGGACAAGGTGAGCACGCAGGTCATGCTTTTGTGCTAGAGCGCTACAACAGTGGTGCCACACAGACACCTTTCTGGTTCAATTGGGGCTGGGGTGGTTCTGGTGATTGTTGGTGCAATGTAATTAAGAGTCGACTGTACCCCAGTGGCTACCCTGCCGATTACCACTACTACTCACAGCACTTTGTCATCATCGGCATCACACCTCCTGCCGACTCCATTCAGGTAGGCATTGAAGACAACCAACCTCTTGTCGACCTCCAACCCGCTTATCCAAACCCTGCCAGTAGGTGGGTTACTATACCATACACTATCAAAGGCGATGCCAACAACGCTGAGCTGCAAATATTCAGCATTGACGGTAGATTCATCGAACGCCGCACACTCAATCCTGATGGACAGCGCATCGCTATCAACGTCGAGGCCTATCCTCACGGCGTGTACTTTTATCGCATCAACGGCGTGGCACACAAATTTGTAGTGGAATAACTCCATCCACAGCTCACCTCCCATAGGAACTGACACTTACAATTCACTCAATATATAATTAAACATCATCTTATGAGAGTAATTATCGCTAAAGACTACGATGAAATGTCCTTATGGGCAGCCAACTACGTAGCACAAAGAATCATTGAGGCCAACCCAACTCACGAACATCCATTCAAGCTGGGGTGTCCCACAGGTAGCTCCCCCCTGGGACTTTACCGTCGTCTTATTGAGCTCAACAAAAAAGGCGTGCTGAGCTTCCAAAATGTGGTCACGTTCAATATGGACGAGTATGTCAATCTACCCGTCGAACACCCTGAAAGTTACCACAGTTTCATGTGGAACAATTTCTTCAGCCACATCGACATTAAGAAGGAAAACGTACACATCCTTGACGGAAACGCCCCCGACCTGTTGGCAGAGTGCGCACACTACGAAGAGATGATAGCCCAGGCCGGTGGCATTGACCTGTTTATGGGCGGCATTGGGGAAGATGGGCACATCGCTTTCAACGAGCCAGGCAGCAGTCTCACCAGCCGTACCCGAATAAAGACACTTACCTCCAATACTATACAGGCAAACAAACGTTTCTTTGATAACGACGAAACACTCGTTCCAAAACTGGCTCTCACCGTCGGTGTGGGTACCGTGATGGATGCCAAGGAAGTTCTCATTCTTTGCAACGGTCCCAAGAAAGCCCGCGCGCTGCACCACATGATTGACAATGGTGTCAACCACATGTGGACAGCCAGCATGCTCCAGATGCACCCTCACGGCACCGTGGTGTGCGACGAAGATGCCACAGCCGAGATGAAACTGAGTACCTACCAATACTTCAAGGACAAACAGCGGCTACAGGGCATGCTTGAGCAATATCTCGAACTGTACAAATAGTCATACCACTTGCAAGTTGCCACCAGCAAGTTACAAGTAGTAAAGTAATTGTTGCGGCGGATTTGCAAATCCGTCGCAACTCATTTTAATAAGTTAGACAAAGTATATAATTAGTCAAGCACAGAATATATATATGGAATATAGACATCTTACCCCTTCAGAGATATCACAGTTGCAGGCCGCCGGCAACCACGCACAGGACTGGAACGGCGTGCTGATAGCTAACGATGCCGCAGCCGACGACTTGGCAGGCATCCAGAGCTGCACGTTTGGCTCCGCCGTGCGCATCGGGCGCCATTGCACTATGCGCAACATACAGCAGCTGAGTGGATACACCATCGGTGACCGCTGCGTGCTACTCAACATCAGCGAAATGACCGCCGAAGAGCAAGAAATCTCGAATGTTCCTCGCATTGAGGCCATGAACGAAAACGGTGGACGCAGTTTTGTGCCATTTGCCGGCATGACGATAGGCGATGCCTATCTATGGGCACGCTACCGCGGCCATGCCAAACTGATGGAGAAGCTGGAGGCATTTACGTCCGACGCTCTCAAGACCCGAGGTGGCTACGGCATTGTGGGTGACCACGCCGTGGTGAAGAACACACAACTCATACGCAACGTGGCAATACGCTCATCGCAAGACGACCCAACGGTGGTCGATACCTGCATCGCACTCACCGACGGCGTTATCGGCTACGGCTGCCATCTCCAATACGGCATCATCGCCGCCCGTTTCCTCCTGGGAGAGCATGTGCATCTGGAGTTCGGGCTGCGATTGAACGACAGCGTGGTGGGCGACAATTCCACGCTTGCCCGCTGTGAAGTGGGAAACAGCATCATCTTCCCTGCCCACGAACAACACCACAATAACTCCTTCCTCATCGCCGCACTCATCATGGGACAGAGCAACGTGGCGGCCGGCGGCACCATAGGTTCCAACCACAACAGCCGCACTGCCGACAATGAGATGGCTGGCGGTCGCGGGTTCTGGCCCGGCTTGTGCTGCAGCATCAAGCATTCGTCCCAGTTCGCCTCCTACTGCCTGCTGGCGAAGGCCGACTATCCCAACGAACTCAACATCACGCTGCCCTTCGCGCTGGTGAACAACAACGCGTCGAAAGACCAACTGGAGGTAATGCCCGGCTACTGGTGGCTATACAACATGTATGCCCTCGACCGCTGCTCGAAGAAGTTTGCCAAGCGCGACAAGCGTGTCTACAAGGCGCAGCACATCGAATTCGACAACCTGGCACCCGATACCGCCGAGGAGCTCATCATCGGACGCATGCTACTAAAGGAGTGGACGGAAGAGGCCTACGTCCGTGCCCGCAACAGCGGCGAGTCGCCTGAGATTCTGGCCCACGGCATGGAGCACTCCAAACGCCGCACCGTGGTGCTGAAGGCCGCCAAAGGATACCAAGCTTACGAGGATATGCTTGTCCATTACGCCATGAAGACGCTCGAGGAGGCGTATGGCGGACAGTTGCCACCTG
>CACXCY010000251.1 GCA_902766265.1 uncultured Bacteroidota bacterium | reverse complement strand
ATTTCGTCAACAAGATTGCGGACATACACCTGCCCTCCACCATAGTTGGAAAAGAAATCGCCAGCAGAGACAATGCAAAGCTTCATGATTCGCGTATAGTGTAATACTTTTGGTAGAGAGGATATACTATGCTGCGGATTCGTGGATGCCGTAGAAGGAACAGCAGTAGCCGTTGCGTAAGCGGTACGCGGTAGCCATTAGTTCTAGCCACATCCATTATTTGCTCAATGGCAGCCGAGTGTTCGGGATGGTGCATGCCGAAATTAAGATGCCAGTGGAGTTCCTTCTGCATCCATATTTGTGCAACATCTCGCCCGATATGATATTTATTGATATAGTATATGCCGATTTTATTGAACCCTTCTCGGTAGTGAAACTGCTTAGAAGTATCGCTATTCACGGAGAGAGAGTCTGTCAGGGCAATCATTGTCGTGTCTTCGTCAATGAAAGCGAAGCGTCCGTTATAGGCCATGTCCTGAAAGAGCTGGAAATCTTGTGCAGGGAATTCTTTGTTGGAATAGGCGTATTCATCGTCACGTAGAATTTTTTCCAGTATGGCCCGTCGATAGACGCAAGTCGATGTTTTTATATGTCTGAAGTGGCCTTCGAACTCAGCGATGACGCCGCTGATACCTGATTGTTTCTCTCGGACGCACACTCCTTCATACTGAATAAGATGGTCGGAAATGGTATTATGCTTAACATCCCATACTTTACAATTGGTGTGGACCAAGACCACATCAGGATTCTCCTCCAGGATATTGACCTGTTTCTGTAGTTTATCCGAAGTAATCCACGAGTCATCTCCTTCAAGATAGGCAATATATTCTCCTTGGCAGGCCCGAAAAGTGCGGAGAAAATTTTGATTGAGACCTAGATTGTGTTCTGGGGAGGGAAGTAGACGGATTTTCTCAGGGTATCGTTTGGCAAAATCTTGACATATGTGTAGGGTGCCATCAGACGAACAGTCCTCTCCAACTACAATCTCATACGCGAAGTCAGTCTGTTGTGCAATAGCGCTTTCGAGAACTCTTTGGATATAGAATTCTTGATTATAAGTAACGATGCAGACACTGAGTAATGGGGAGGTCATTTCTGTCTGATTTGTTCAATCCAGTGATAGAGCCGCATTAGATTAAGATGCCAGCATATCTTGTAAAAGAGTCCTCTTTCTTTAGGATGAAACCATGACATTTCCCCCCAATGATAAGTGTAGCATTCGGCAGATGGTGAAGGGGAGACACGGTCTGCGAAGACAGTGGAAGGGAAAATCTCAATTCCTTCGGATAAGGATTGGCGCAGGTCTTTGTTTTCGTACCCAAAGGATTTTAACAACTCCGCCATGTCATAATTTGAGACTTTTGTTGAATCTTTTTTGTCGATGAATCCAATATTGTCAAAGTAATGAATACACTCTTGGATGTAGGGGTGCTGGGCTTCACAACCAATTACGCCGATAGACAAGTTGGTGTTGAGTCGTGTCGTCCGCTTATCTGTTTGTGTCAGGAATGTCTGTGTCCCCATAAACAGTCGATAATGGAGAAAGGAATCCAGAGACCGCCGAACTTCCACATCTGTGTCAAGATAGATGCCTCCGTATTGATTCAGTGCCCATAGCCGAACGTAGTCGGCTGCAAAGGCCCATTGATGACTACTGTAGGCCTCTTTTACGAATGTCGATGCGGAAGAAATATCGTATGAAGATTCATCCCAACATTTGATTTCATAATCAGCCAGGATCTCATGCCAGCTTCCAATGCATTTTTTGATAGCATCGGACTGGGTGCCATGTCCTAACCAGACGTAATGTATGATTTTTGGTATCAATTGGATATTCTGAATGTATAGGTTGCTACACTGATATGGTGGCTATGCGTGTCTTTTGTTGAGTAGAACGCGAAGCGTTAGAATATTAAAGTGGAATAGCCGCCAAAACAGGATATATCGTATTCCATGTTTTTTTGCATTATTACAATTGCGGTAGATGTTAATGTTTGCGTTCTTCAACCATGTATCATACGCGGATAGCTCTTGTTGGATTCCTTTATTCCGTCCTGCGAATTCAGTTGACATCATAAGTTCGTAGGAACGGATGGCAGATCCATAGACGGTATTGGTGATTAACTCACGGAGTTGCATAGGTAATTCGGGGAGGTGGGAATAAAAATCGATGAGCCGTTGAGACAAGGCGACAAAATCCCGATAATGTTTCTTGTAACCGGCGGTGCTTGTACTTTGCGTGTTGCTACCGCGGAAGTAGATGGTTACAATGACAGGGAGCACAATTAGATTGTGTATAAAAGGTAGCGTCCGAATGATATACTCAATGTCGCCATAGAAACGCTCTCCGACGGTCAAATCTATATTTTGAATAAATTCCGTACGATAAGTAATGGCGTGTATAGGAAAGCCCCACGCGTCGGGATAGTCTTTCCAGAAGGTGCTCATATCAAGTACACGATTATAAATCTGTGTCTGATATGTATGTGGATGTAGAACATGTTCATTTTGCCAGTATTCTGCATAATCGGTCGCCACATAGTCACACTCTGTCTCCTCTAAGAGTTTTATATATACGGGAAGGTTGGTGGTTTCTACCCAATCGTCGGCATCAATCTCTTTGAAATACATCCCTTTTGCCTCACGCATGGCCAGATTAATTGCTGTACCCCATCCGCCATTCTCCTTGTCAATGACTCGTATCACGTCAGGGTGCTGGTCTTCATATTTGTGAAGCAGGGTGGAAGTATTGTCGGTGGAACCATCGTTAATGCATAGAATCTCGACCTTGTCCAGTATGTCGGGATGCATGATGGAGGTTATGCAATGTTCGACACAGTGCTCGACATTGTAACAGGGTATGGCAAAAGTGACAAT
>CACXCY010000250.1 GCA_902766265.1 uncultured Bacteroidota bacterium | reverse complement strand
CTTCGACAGCAGTTGTCCGTGGATGGGTCGTCCTGCCGTCCCCGAGGGCTCGCCGTCGTCGTTCATGCGGCTGGCATCCTTGTAGGGGCCGAGGATGTAGGCATAGCAGTGGTGGCGGGCGTCGAAATAGTCCTTGCGCAAGCGTGCCAGATGGTCTTTCACGGCGGATTCAGTACTGACTGGCAGGGCAAAGGCCAGGAATTTGCTGCCTTTCTCCTTGTATACTCCCTCGGCGGGGGCTGCTATGGTATGGTAGGTGTCGTCAAACATTGTAGTAATAGCATACTTCGTTGTCGCCGTAGCGTTCAGTGTGGTGGGGCTGGAGGTCGATATGTGGTGCTGTCAGGCCGTGGCCGAAGCAGCAGGAGCCGCGGAGCAGACGTATCTCGTCCCAGAGACCATCGGTCAGGAAAGCGTCGAGAATCGCGCGTCCGCCCTCCACTATTACCGACTGCAGGTTGTGTCGGTACAGTTCCTTCATGGCCTCTTTTACCGTGGTGCTGGTCAGGTGGAGCCAGTGGGCGGGTACATTCGTGAGACGTCCGCGGCGGTCCAGCACTATGGGTTGTGGGTCGTTGCCTTTCCACAGCCGTGCCGTCAGTTGCGGTCGGTCGGCGAGGTAGGTGCCGCTGCCCACCAATATGGCGTGTTCCTCGGTGCGCCAGCGGTGCGTGAGTTGCCGTAGGGTGGTGTTGGTAATCCAGTAGGGGGCATCGGTGTCGGGAGCCATCAGTCCGTCGGCAGTCTCGGCCCATTTCAGGATGATGTAGGGGCGTTGCTGCTCCATGAAGGTGAAGAAGCGTCGGTTCAGTTCGCGGCCTTCGTCCTCCAGCACGTGGCGCACCACCTCGATGCCTGCCTCCTCAAGCTTGCGGAAACCGTTGCCTGCCACCAGCGGGTTGGGGTCGTCGTTGCAGCACACCACCCGTCCAATGCCCTTTTCGACGACAAGGTCGGCGCATGGCGGCGTCTTGCCGTAGTGGGAGCAGGGCTCGAGATTCACATACAGCGTGGCGCCGTGGTAGTCGCCTTCGTGCAGCAGCGCGTTGCGCTCCGCGTGGTTGTGGCCATATTCCTGATGGAATCCCTCGGAGACAATCTTGCCGTCCTTGACGACAACGCAACCCACCAAAGGATTGGGCCTCACGCGTCCCAGCCCATTGGCGGCCAGCTGCAAGCATCGCCGCATATATATGATATCTGTCTCTTCCTGCGTCATTTCTTCTTGCCTTCTATCTGTAGCGTGTCTTTGGCGTTGAGGGAGGTGACGACGGGTTTACCGGTCTTGGCCTCCAACTCGGTACGGGCATTGCGGGCTATTTCGCCGCCTTGGCGGGCTACTTCGGCGTGTTCGCCAAAGGTCTCGGGGTTGCGTGCCTCGGAGATGTCCTTGGTGGATAGTTCGGCCAGCATGTTGAGCACCAACTCGCGATTGGTCATGTTGTCGCGCAGATTCTCTTTCTTGAGGCCTTTGAATTTTTTGTACTCTTTGGCGGTCATGCCTGACCACGTGCTGTAGATGATGTCTGTGAGTGTGGCGAACTGCACGCCTTCCTGCAGGCCGTGACGTTTCCACTCGTCGGTGAGGTCCTTGCGTATCTCTATGCTCTTTAGACGTTGGTTAATCCAGTTGTCGGAATAGCCCAGCCGTTTGTAGTCGGCCAGCGACTGCTGTATGCCCTGCTCTGGGTCTTGTATCTGGTCGAGGCGGTCAGCCGCCACCTGTGCCATCCATTGCTTGAAGGGCTCCGCTTTCGGTGATGGAATAGACTGAATAAGGCGGAAAAGTTGTTCGGTGTCAGCGACATCTGTGAGTCGCATCTTGCCGTCCGGGGCTGTCATTTTCAAACCGTGACAATTTGTCACGGTTTCATTTCCCTCGGCTTTTAGACGTTGTTTCAGTTTGCGCCAGTAAGCGGAGGGATCTGTACTATCAGTTAATACCGCCACAGTGTCGACGATAGAGAAATACCATTTCTCTTGTTCATCGTCCCAGACGGTGCGTACTTTCTTTTCCTCAAAGAGTTGTATGGCTTGCTTCTTGGTCATTCTTGGGTGTTCTATTCTGCTTGCAAAGATACGAAGAAAATGCCACATGGAGAGAATTATTTTGCCAGTTTGATAAATATGCGTACCTTTGCACTTGATTTCGCAAGGAAATCAACGAAGCGTTATATCTTCGTCTTGCGAATGGAAATGTCGGAAACTTCCATTATTTGTCAGCAAGAGAGTATGACGGTTCGCGCATATAGCGTGGACTGTGTACAACATCTACTGACAAAGGTAATCCGACAACCTCCATTTGAAGAAGTGGTATGCAGGACCACGCTTCTTTTATTTGCAGGGATGCCGAAAACTGCAACAGAGAGTAGGCGCAAAAATTAAACTCTATGAACGAAAAAGTACAAAAGTACATTGATGAGCAAATCAGAAAGGAAATAAAGAAACATCATGAAGAAGTATATAAAACTTTAAAGAGACTTAATCTGGGCGAATATGAAGTAATGCCTAAGAGGGCGAATAAAAGAGACTATCCAGATAAAAGAATTATTGATGGCAATGAGAAACGCTGCCGATTTGTCCCAATCGAAATTACCGATGAGGAGTATGAAGAACTAATTAAGCATATTCCTCCCAAAGCTCCAATTGAGCCACTGAGAAGTGGGTGGTATACATTTGCGATTGTTATAACCATCATTTCTGCGATGGCATTGTTTCTTGGACTTACAGATGCGAGAGCGGGTGTAACAATAGTGTACGGCAGTTTTTTTTGTGGTGTATTATTTTTTATGCTCGCAATTATTTGCTTGTTGGCTAAAATTGAGCAAAATCAGCGTAGAAAATAGTGTAAGTCGGTTTTGATTATTTTCACCTCGCATAAATATGCGAGAAGCATTTTCTTTTTCGAGAAGGGAGAGTGTGCCTTGAAATTGGCGAAAATTTGGCGTATAGGTCAAATTGCAGGATGATTTTCGGTTCTTGTTGTCAATAGGTCAAATTGCAGGATGGCCAT
>CACXCY010000249.1 GCA_902766265.1 uncultured Bacteroidota bacterium | reverse complement strand
TTTCCCATGGCGTTGAGACGCCTGCCTCTTCCATAATATGACGGGCTATACATGGATGATTTGAGTTGCCAGAGGATAAAGAGGGGGTCTTGACCGCTGAGCCAAGGACTGCTTGCAAACAGATTGCGATACTCAGATGGTTCTTGGGAGATAGAGAAATAATTGTGACGTGAACTCGCATTGATCCACCAAGGACATAGGTTCCACGATAGACGGTCGTATGTGTTGAGGGCGTTGTCATACATGGTGAGCATAAGTGCCGCACGAGGGGCTGAGGGCGTCATCTGTATTGTCCAGGTCTCCTGCTGACCTGGTTCCAACTTGTTGCGGAAGGTGACCAGACGCACATCAAGCTTTTTGTTGCTGTAGGGTACGGTGACCCATTCGTAGTAGGTGGCGATTGTGTTTTCCAGGGCGGCGCAGAGGTAGAGATCAAATCCGCCGCGCATCGCTTCGGTGACGGGAATGGCGATGGTTTGCGCTTCGTTGTTGAGCGTGATGTGCCGGCGTTGGTGACTTTTCCTGTCGATGTCGAGCCCATAGGTAATCTCCACGTCACGGAAACGGCTGCCAATGCATAGCACGACGGTGTCGCCTACTTCGGCTGTGGTTTTGTTGATGTGGGTCCACAGCAACTCGGTGCTCTGCGGGCGGCGTTCGGTGGGAAGGGTGAGGGTGACAATGCTGGTATCGCTCACGGTGTTGCCTGCGGCATCGACCGTGCTGACGCTGATGCGGTACACGCCCGACGGCAACGATGGCAACGGCACCTCGTTGGGCTTGGTCTTCGAGGCCTGATGGGTGGTGCGGAGCACGGTCTTCTTGACAGGCCAGAATTGCGGATTCACCTCGTCGGCCGAATAGGAATAGAGTGGATAGCGGCGGGCAAACTCCTCGCGGCTGATAGTTTGCCGTTCATCGTCGATGACAGCCAGCTTGGCGGTGGCGGGCTGGCGCAGCTCTTCGACCGTCACGTGTACATTGCCGGCCAGGGGCTGGTTGTCGAGGTTGATATATTGATAGGTTACGGAGGTGAGTTGATCAACGTCGCCCCCAATAGGAATGACAAATCCGCTGTTGCGGTAGCCGATACGGAGGTCGCGCCGTTGTTCGTGGGTCTCGCCGTTGAGGTCGGTGACCTGGGCGGAAATCTCATAGGCGAAGCAGGGCTTTGCGGAAAGGTCGATGCTGCTGTCGGGCAGGGGCACGAAGGTGAAACGGAAAGTGCCGTCGGATGATGTAGTGGTGGTGCCGCTGGCTACCACGCTGACCGCGCTGGATTGTGGATTCCACCACCACCGCCAGAAGGGGCATATGCCTCGCCGTGTGACGCTCCATTGCACGCGGGCACCGCCGACAGGCATTTCGGTGTAGGAGACGGCGCTGCCTGTCACGTCGACAGGTTGGCCAAAGTGGTGCTCCGCGCTGTCGGCAGGCATCTTGATGGTGAACTTGGGCTGTTTGTAGTATTGAACGCTGAAACTTTTGTAAATAGAGCGTCGGTGTTGACTGAAACCGATGATGCACCACAGACTTGGCAGGGCATCGGGGGGGAGGACGAAGACACCATGCACCTGTCCGAAGTCATCGGTCGTGAGGCGCAGGGAGTCGCGAACTTTGGCGTTGACATCTTTGAGCATTAAATTAATGTCGACACCAGTACATACTTGTGCCTTCCGCTTGCCGTCGCTCCGGTAGCCGACAGCCATGAACCTCACGCTGTCGCCTGGCTTATAGACGGGCTGGTCAAGGAATATCTGCCAGAGGATAGAGGTGTCGACGAGTTTTTTGTCAAAGTGGAGGGTATGGTCCTCAGTCACTCCATGATAATTGTAACGTACGAAATATCTACCATAATGATTCGTGGTGTCGGGATTGGTAAAGGTGGCATAACCGTCGGCATCGGTGGTGGCGGAGGTTATCAGCTTTCGGTTCTCTTTGGGCCAGTCCGGTTCGCGCAGCTCCAGCTTTACGTTTGAGATGGGCTTTCCCGTAGCACGGGAGATGAGGCGGCAGGTGGCCGTCAGGCCATCCTGATGTGTGACCATAAGGGAGGCATCGCAGGCATAGAACTCGGCAAATGAGAATCCTTGCTTGGCAAAGTCGTCGCTGCTGGAGACCATCAGATAGTAGTGGCCGGCAGGCATGGCAGGCAGGTAGCATACGAAGTCTTGCGCGGTATGGTCGGCAGGAGCGTCGCACGGCTGCTGCCATTCTTTGATGACAGGACGTTTGGCGAGATATTCACGTTCGTTGCTGACTCTGTTCAGGCCCTCCCACTGAACAATGCGGAAGTGTAGGGTGTTTGCGTTGCGTACCGTGGCGGTTGCCAGCATGTCGCGCTGCTCCATCTGCCGCTCAAGAATATCGATTTTGATATAGGGATCTGTGATTTGTCTTTTCAGGTTGGCGCACTCGGCGCCGCCGGCGCTTTCAGGGAAGAGGGCGTAGCCCGTATCGCAGGCCGCAACGGCGGCCAGATAGTCCTTCCGTTCTTTGAGTCGTGCGGCTTTGCTGTAATAAAGATCTGCCAGCAGGGGACACGCGGTGCCTCGGTATTTGTTGATATAGCTATCGTAGTCGGGATTTTTGAAGGTGGTCAGCAACATCTGGTCGAGATAGATGCGTATGCAGTCGTCGTCGTTGCGGTGGAATGCTATCAGTTTCTCCATCAATGGGCGCTTGGCAAGAATTGATGGGACATCGGAGCGGGTATTGTCAGACGTTGCCATTGAAATGGCATGGTTTATAATCACGTCGAAGAGGGTCGGGGTGAGGTTGTAATCATATTTTGCCTTCGGGTCGGCATTCAGCAGACGGATAATGTCGGTGCTCTTGACGCTCTGGAGCAGATGCTCGTCGGCGAGAGCGTCGCTGAGATGGGTGGCAATGACGGTGTCGTAGCGGCTGGACGACCACAGTTTGTAGTCCAGCTCCGCTTCGTCGGTGGGGCGGTTGTCGTTAATATGCCACTGGTTCTGTTGCTTGTAGTCGTAGTAGAGTTGGGCTATGAGGGTATGGCAGATGGCCCGATCCACAGGTTGCAGGGTGGGCAGCAGGGCAAGGTAGCGTTGCAGCGTGCTGTCGGTGGCATCTTCGCGATAGGCGTTCTCGATGCTGGCCAGGTAGGCGGCTGCGGTGAGCGCCTGTCGCGAGTCGCGGGTTTGCTGTGCTTGGGCGAAGAGTGCCTGCGTTTGCTCGAAGGCGGTGTTGTACGAGCCCTTTTCCATAAGGGCGTCGATGCTTTTCCACTGTGATTCGTAATCGGTAACCTGCCCAAGTGCGGTACCCATGACGATTGCGGCCAATAGCGCCAGTATAACCTTTTTCATATACATATTATATATTACTCCTATAACGCACCTATGGCTATAAAATTGGATAGCCGCTGTATGTTTTATCAACATGGGGACATCCTGTTGGACAAGGATGGAAAAATTGGCAAATGAGCAACATCTTTTTGGGGAAAATCCTTTGCAATCAAGGTCGAAAAATGCGCGTATTCTTAAAAATATATTCCGCACAAAGCCCGTTCAATTAGTTTATTGTGCCGTCGGCGTGTAGGACTTCAGAAAAAAAAGTTTGGCAGTAAGAAAAATCTTTGTATCTTTGCAGCCGCAAAAACGAAGAGAAACAACGTTTTCAGCGATTGGCTCCTTAGCTCAACTGAATAGAGCATCTGACTACGGATCAGAAGGTTGCAGGTTTGAATCCTGCAGGAGTCACA
>CACXCY010000248.1 GCA_902766265.1 uncultured Bacteroidota bacterium | reverse complement strand
CGCGCAGCAACGCAGGTAACTGGTAGCAGAGCGACTTGCCGCCGCCAGTAGGAAGCAGGGCCAACGTGTCGTGGCCCTGCAATATGGAGTCTATGATGTCTTCCTGCAAGGGGCGGAACGCAGTGTAGCCCCAGTATTTCTTCAGCAGGAGGTAGCGAGCATCGTCCATCAGCGTATTAGGGTTATCGAGCCCGTCAGGGTGCTGAGGGTAGTGGTGCCGGGTTTGCGGTAACGGCAGGTGTAGACGTAGGCACCCTGCGGACAAGGCTCGCCTTTGTGGGTGCCGTCCCATTTGAAGTGTACGTCGTCCGACTCGTAGACCAATTCGCCTCGGCGGTTATAGATGTATATGTGGAAGTATTCGTATTCGTTGATAGTGAAGAGCGAGAAGGTGCTGTTGGCGTCGCTGGAACCGGGGGTGAACACCGTGGGGAACCAGGCGGTGAAGGTACTCACCGGGATGGCAAAGGGATACACCGTGGGGCAGTCGAGGACGTTATAGCTGGTGAGGGTGACAGGTACCGAATCAAGTCCTTCGCTATGGGCGAATTTATGAGTCACCTCGCGTCCAGTCTCTGTGGTGCCGTCATTGAAGAGCCACGACGAGTTCACACCATAGGTCGACACATCGCGCAGCGTCACCTTGGGATTCTCGGCATCGACCATCTCGGGACTCAGTGCCACCGCGGGTATCGGCAGCGGCATGATGGTCACTGTGGCGGTGAGCGGCGACGCGTCGCAGTCATTGGTGCCGTGACCCACCAGTGTGTAGGTGGTGGTGACTTCCGGCGTTACGGTGATGCTATTGTTGCTGTCCTGCCCCACGAGCGACGGGTCTTCGGGCGAGGCCGTCCAGGTGTAGTGGTCGGCATCGCTGCCCGTCAGTACGGCAGGAGCTCCGGGACACACACGTCCGTCGGTAGGCAGCATGGTGAGTTTGGGCCGCACCATGTAGGCGTGGATACTGTCCCATGCCACGCAGCCTTGCGGACTGGTCACCTTGACGAAATAGGTGGCCTTGTCGGCATAGGGCGTCACCTGCAGGTTGGGACCAGAGGGCAGGCCACCGGTCACTTGACCATAGGTCAGCGACCACTGATATTCGCAGTCTTCCACACCGATGGCTCGCACTGTGGCATTGGTTTGGCTACCTTCGCACACCACGGTGTCGCCCGTCACCTCCAGGTCGGGATGCAGGAACACCGCCACAGTGTCGCGCACAGTGGTCGAGCAGTAAATCCTTTCGCTGGCATTGTTGGGGTTGAGGTAGTAAAGGCCGTTGCGCACTATCAACTCGATGGGTTCCACCGAGTGGGTGAAGCCTCGGGAGATGGTGCGGTTGACCATTCCGCTGCCCTGGATGGTATCGGTGGGACTCATGTCGTCGCCTTCCGTATCGGCACCGCGGAAAATCCAGAAGCGTGTATTGTTGAGGCCGCTGGTGGTGTCGGACAGCGTGGTGGAGTCGGCATCGCAGAGCACATGCTTGGTGATGACCATGCCCGCTTTGGGGTTCTGACGCGGATGGAGGACATATTTGGCCTCAGAGTAGCAGGTGGGGTCGATGGTGTTGGAACGGACGAGGACACCTCGGAGAGCGCGGCCTTCATACAGGTACTCTGCCGAGTCGCCCGTGAACCGTGCCACAGGGTCGCCGATGCAGTCGGGATTGCTGTAGAATGACCACTTCGTGCTGTCGGGAACCACCAGCGAGGGGTCGCCGGGCACGTAGCTGCGGTTCCACAGCTTGGCCTTGCCGCTGCAGAGCAGTAGGGAGTCCACATCCATCGTGGGCTTGGTGTTCTGCACATTCACGTAGAGGTAGGAGTCGAAAGGCTTATTGGGGTCGAGAGCCGAAGTGATTTTGCAGCGGAAGGTCTGGCGGTTGCCTATCGAGTCGACGGTGACGGTATTGCCGTTCACCCTGCGGCGCGTCACCCTGAAGTCGGAAGCCTGCACATTGTAGCGGAATCCGGTGGGATTAGGAGTCGTCTCGCTTGTCAAAGCCCGCCAGGTGACATAACTGTACTCTCCACCTGGAGCGTAGTAGGAGTGGTCGGATTCGTCGAAGAAGCCATACTCGGAGGCATACCACACATAGTTCTTCATGTCTTGTGGAGCAGAAATGGTTGCTACATCGGTGGACATACCTGCCGGGCAACCCGCAACATTAAGATTCATCGAACGACACTCGCCGGCGATATAGCCGTAGGCGTAGTGGGCATTATAGATGCAGTCGTAAATCAACACCTGAATTTGCAGGGTGTCGTAGATATATTCGGAAAGGTTCAGACAGACCTTGTCCCAGTCTTTATATAATACAGAACTATAACCACCAGGGGAGCCTTCCCAGTGCCAGCCGGTCTGTCCTGCACCTGCCACAGTCACAAAGTCCATATTGGAATTTGGACAACTTTCGCTTGAAGTGTAAGAGCCAGGGGTTGTGGAACTGACAAAATATGCTAACGTATCGCTAATCTGAGTCCAGACTCCGGCAGCATTTTTTTTCATTGCGCGGATAACGAAAGTAGGGTCTCCATTCTGACCATGGCCTGGTGCCTGGGCCACAACGGCATAGTAGATATACAACATGGCGTTGTCAGGAGTTACGCGCATTGTGTAGTACAATGCAGCACCGCTGTTGCCGCCGGAGGCACCCCCGTTGGAACAACCATCGCCGATACGGATGCTGCGTGTCAGTGCCGTGTTGATGGCTCCTGGGGTGGTGTCATTTGTGTTGAACTGGGTAGGAACGTATGGCAAGTGATTGCCAGTATTCGGATCATGGCCGGTTGTATTCGTCATGATAACAAATTGGTTGGCGCTGCTTGGCATAGAATTGGAACAAGTGCCCGTATTCACTGTCGCTAGTTGACTTGCTGTATAAGTAGAACCCATCGACGAGACACCGGTTTCTCCTGATATTGGAATTGGACAAGGTTTATCGCTTGACGTGATATTGATGCCCTGTCCGGACCATTTGTTGATTGTTGTACTGCCGGCAGAGAAGCTGGCCGGATTGTTCCATCCCGGACAGGCCGTAGCTTGACTCCATGGCTGTTGTGCTATAGCTGCCGAACCACTGAAAAAGAGGGCCATCATGATGGCCAACGCCTTGGGAAACATTTTTTTCTCCATAAGAACGTTTGATATATATTTATAAATCAGATTCATATATATATAATTTGCACTATTTATCCGTTACAAAGATATGAAAATTAATTCATTCGCACACTTTTTTTACTCCTATAGACGAAAAAAACGCCAAAACGCTGCATCGTATGCCTGAAAAAAATATTAAAAAATGTTAATTGTCCGTAAGTTTTGGCAAAAAGAAACGCCTCTCCGAAGGGAGAGGCGTTTCAGTATTGAAAGAAGAACAATCAATTAGTTCTCCTCTTTCAGTTTCTGGAAGATATCGAGGTCGCCGAGAGTGGTCTTCTCGAGGCTCTCGTTGATCTGCTTCACGCTCT
>CACXCY010000247.1 GCA_902766265.1 uncultured Bacteroidota bacterium | reverse complement strand
CCAGTTTGCCCAACCGCACATCCCTGGGCTGGACTACAGCTTCAGCGGCATCAAGACATCGTTCCTCTACTTTCTCCGCGACCGGCTAGCAGAAGACCCCACGTTTATCGAGGAACACAAGCCCGACCTCTGCGCCTCCATCCAGAAGTGCATTGTCGGCTTCTTGCTGAAAAAATTCGAGAAAGCCGCCCTCCAGTCGGGCACACGGCAGGTGGCCATAGCCGGCGGCGTCAGCGCCAACTCCTATCTGCGCAACGAGTTGCAGCGCATGGGCGAGCGACACCACTGGGAGGTCTTCGTGCCCAAATTCCAATTCTGCACCGACAACGCCGCCATGGTGGGCATCGCCGGATACTTCAAATACCTCAAAGGGGAGTTTGCCGACATCTCGCTGCCCCCTTACACCCGCAGCTAACCCCAAAAGACACCTCGCCTTGACCCACGACAGAAACACACCACGCCACACATCTCGCCGCCGGCTCCTCCGGATGCTTGCGGGAGGGCTCCTTCTGTCGTCGCTGCACACCCTTCAGGCGCAAGACATCCATTTCTCCCAAATCGACGTCAACCCCATCCTGTTCAACCCTGCCTATTCAGGTTTCTTCGACGGCACAGGGCGTCTCGGTGTCATCTACCGCAACCAGTGGGCCAGCGTGAGCGATGCTTTCCAGACGGTGGCTGCCACCGCTGAGTTCTCCATCAAGAAACGCCGCTACCAACGCGACGGCTTCAACGTGGGATGCTACCTCTACAACGACCGTGCCGGCACCTTGCAGTACGGATCCACCTCGGGCACCGCCATACTCTCCTACTTCCATGCCCTCGGGCAGAACGACACCTATGTCTCCGTCGGGCTCGAAGCAGGATATGGGCAAGCCGGTTTCAACCCATCAGAGGCCTCGCTCTACGACCCTTCGGAAGGGTTTGAGCAGACCACGGTCAACTACCCCACCCTCGGTGCCGGCGTGGCTTTCTTCTACCAGCCGCACGACATGCTGTACATCAAGCTGGGACTGTCGGGACGCAACCTGAACCGTCCCAACATCTCCTATCTCAGACTGGACGACACCTACCTGGAACCCAAGATGAACGGCTACCTGCGTGCCGAATACCGCGGATGGCCATCGTGGTCCGTGTTGCCGCTGCTCGCCTGCCAGCTGCAGCACAACAACACCGAAATCATCACCGGCTGCGATGCCAAATGGTACCTCTCGGAGGGTACGTCAGGCACCACAGCACTCTCAGCCGGAGCTTACTACCGCTGGGCCGATGCCGCCTACCTGCTGTTTACCCTGGAGCACAACGCCTTCATCTACATGCTCAACTACGATTCCAACCTGTCCAAGCTCACCCCTGCCTCCAAAAGCATCGGTGCGTTTGAATTGGGCGTGGTCTACCGGATAAACAAGAACAAGAAGGTGGTCCGCAAAGTCATGCCTTGCCCCATCATGTAACCATAACTTTCACACAAGCCATCCAACACCTCAATAATATGAAAAGAATCCTACTCCTCCTCGTCGGCTTTATCGCCACCACGATGCCGCAACTCCGCGCCCAGAGCGAATACCAGATAGAAGGCGATGAGGCCTTTGCCGCCGGTCTGTACAAGCAGGCACTCGACCTATACCTGCAGGCAGAGTCCACCGACGCCTCGCCCGAGCTTACCTACAAGCTGGGAGAAGCATGCCGCATGTCCCACGGCTACACCCAAGCCGTCAAGTACTACCACCGGCTGGCCCTGAGCTCCTCCATAGCCACCTATCCGCAGAGTGCTTTCTACCTGGCTCTCATGTACAAATGCGACGGCAAGCCAGACTCTGCCCTGATATACTTCCGCAAATACGCGAGCATCAACCCGGGCGACAGCGCACTGGAGGCCCGCACCCGACAAGAGATCAAGGCCTGCCAATGGATTCTTGACAGCACACAGCACCCGCTGCAGCCCTTCCGCTATCAGGTGACCCAGGAGAACCGCAACGTCAACACCGCCAACAGCGAATCGGGGGCAGTGCGCATCAACGACACCCTGCTGATGTTCTCCTCCATCCGTGAGATCTCACGCCCCGGCAGCCGCAACGTCATCAACACCGACCTGGTGCTGATGCAGATATATGAATCGTCCATCACCCCCGACGGGGAGCCCCAGGCGTCGGTACTCAACAGCTGGGGACTGAACAGCAAGAAAGCGCACTCCGGCAATGTGGCCTTCGACCGCCGCAACCAGACCGTTTATTTCAACCTCTGCACCGAGGACAACACGTTCAGCTCCATCCCCTGCGACATCTTCTACTCCCACTATGCCGACGGACGATGGTCGAAACCACGCCCCCTGGGCGGCAATGTGAATATGGCGGGCTACTCCAGCACCCAACCCACCGTGGGCTATCTGCCCGACAGCACCGTGATACTCTACTTCTCGTCCGACCGCCCAGGAGGCCTGGGGGGTATGGATATATGGTACACCATCGTCAAACCCGACTGCAGCTGCGTGAGCCCATGCATCAATCTGGGAACGCCCGTCAACACCCCCGGCGACGAAATCACGCCATACTACGATAACGAAGAGCGGAAGCTCTACTTCTCCTCCGACTGGCATTATGGCTACGGTGGCTACGACGTTTTCTACTCTGTGGGCAGTCGCGACAGCTGGCAAGTGCCGCAGAATCTCGGAAAAACGCTCAACTCACCTGCCAACGACATCTACTTTACCGTCAACCTTCCCACCCCCACACAGAAAGCCCCTTGCGGCTATCTGACCTCCAACCGCAGCGGTTCCTTCTACATCAGTGGCAACACCTGCTGCAACGACATATACCGCTGGGAGTTGGAAAAAGTGGACACCACACGTCCGAAACCCCCGCCGAAGCCCGTGCCCGCTGTAGTCACGCGCAAACAAGTTCCCATCGACCTGCTGCCCATATCGCTTTACTTCCACAACGACGAGCCCGACCCCAAATCCAAAGCCGTCACCACCACTGCCACCTACTTCCAGACCTACAACCGCTACATGTTCATGCGTCAGGAATACAAGAATGCCTTTGCCGGCATCCGCGACACACATCAACGAGACTCCATCATGGCAGCAGTGGACACCTTCTTCACCCGCGACGTATACGGCAACTGCAAACGTTTCAACACTTTCATGGAGCTGCTGATTGACGACCTCGCCGCTGGACGACATGTAAAACTCACCGTGGAAGGATACGCCAGCCCGCTACATTCCGGCGAATACAACTTCAACCTCTCCAAGCGCCGTATTGCCTCCATCGTGAACCAGATGATGGCGTTCAACCACGGAGCTCTGGCACACTACATCGGGTCGCACGGCAGCGGATCGCTGCAAATCAACGAAGCCCCTTACGGCAGCAGCCACGCCGGCAAAGGGGTGTCGTCCGACAGAGGCGATGCAGCTCGTTCGGTATATAGCGTTGATGCCTCTCGCGAACGACGCATCGAGCTGGTGAACTACCAATATGAAGACAACAGCACCAAATCCGACTACAGCTGCCTCGAATTCCCGTCAAGAACCATGCACATCGGCACGTACTTTGCCGGCGAGGTGGCCGATATAGAGGTCCACTTCCATCACAACGCGACCCAGGAGCAAGCCCTTGACTTCATCAGCGCCGGATTTCCCAATGTGCGTGTGGTGGATTACGGCAAACTGACACCCGGCAGCGACCTCGTCGTACACCTCGCCATGGACAACCGCAAGGCCGAGCCAGCCGCACGAGCCATCCTGCCCCTGACGCTGCGTGTCAAAGGAGAGCAAATCACCCAGACCATCTTCCTGGAATACACCATCATCAAATAGCCGCCTCTACCGACTGCCATTGTCATGAAAATCATCTGCGTCGTCGATACCGAAAGTGCTGAACCGTCGTTCTTTCTCAAACCCGACAGCGCACTGCTGCTGGGACGGATGCCATTCTTCTATCCCGATTTCTCCAACGACATCTGTGTCCGACCTCATGTCGTGGTGCGCATCGACAAGGTAGGCAAGAGCATTCAGGAGCGCTTTGCCCACAAATACTATCGGGAGGTCACCCTCGGTCTCGACATCTTCGCTCGCGACCTGCAGCGCCAACTCGTTGCCCAAGGACAGCCGTGGACGCCATCGGAATGTTTCGACGGGTCGGCAGTTCTCGGTGAGTTTGTCCCTTGCGGAGAGACCCCGTCGGATGCCGTCGTCACCCTGCAGAAAAACGGGGAAGAGGCAGCTCGATACCATATAGAAGCCCTACGTCCTACCGTCGACCGGCTCATCAGCCGTCTCTCGCATTACATGCTGTTGCGGACAGGCGACTACATCTTCACCGGCAGCCCTGTTCTGCCCGTCCCCATCCAGATAGACGACACGTTGGAAGCTACTCTCAACGGTCGCACGATCCTCTCCTGCCGCATCAAATGAAGCGGTGATGCATACGGCTACAGTGTATTAGACACCCACTCAGCCCCCCCCACACACTTCTCAAATACCATACCTTAATCACTTTAATAGTTGCCATTCCCCCTTTATCTTCGAGTGTTCTTTGTTGATATAACCAAGTTCCTTTAAATCATTTATGGCGCGTAAAATAGTACTCTCGCTAACTCCAAGATTATCCTGAAGCCACGAATACTTCGCCTTTCGATTTAACTTAATGGCTTTATATACCTCCTCCACAATTGGTGTAGAAAACTTAGAAACCTTCAATTTTGACGGTTTTTTTGATGGTTTTTTTGACGGTTTTTTTGACGGTTTTTG
>CACXCY010000246.1 GCA_902766265.1 uncultured Bacteroidota bacterium | reverse complement strand
CGGTGGGTACCGTACTTGTTGCCTTTTTTCTGCATGATACTTTTTATTTTTTTTTATTATTAATATATTATATTAAAAATTGCATTTTATAAAGAAATACAAAAATACAAAATATAGCCGATATGGCAAAATTTATTTTGCAAGGGCTCCTCTTCGTCCTTACATATGGGTTCTTCGAACCCTATACGGTCCCTCGACGATGAGTCGACGGTATGCCGGTGATAATATCTAATGAAACAAAGAGAGAGACACCAGTGCCCCTCTCTTTATTGATAGGTATATTCTATTAGTAAGAAGTTAAAAAAACTCCGTCACATTGCCGACATATAACAGACGGTTTTGCAACCGTCTGTATTTTTTATCTTTCCATTTGGTATCCAAATTGTGCCAACCATGTTGAATCAGCAACGCTGGCAAAAGATGCACAAAATCTGCCTTTGCCGTGCATTTTTTGATTTACATTTTTGCGTTCTTCCAGGTGGTTTCTTACATTATGAATGTTAGCTTCTGAGCTTGTTTCAAACAAATTATATTCTGTTGGAATAACATAAAATGTATCGACATCCATGTGTGCCAAAACTGTATCCATTGGAATACCATCTCTGTCGTAGACAAATGTATATGTTTTTGCACGTGGTGTCGCAGGTGTGTTTGGTTTTTGGTCAATAATATCATCGTCTTTTTCACAAGCTGCAAATGGTAAAGCAATCAAACCAGCAATAGCCAAGCCACGACCCAATTTGTATTTAATATCTTTTAATTTTGTCATGATAAAAACTCCTTTGATGTTTTTGTTATTATTTTGCAAAATTACGAATAATATTGTCAATAACCATGTAGCAGATATTGCTACGTGGCATCATCTGCCACACCCCAAAAGGCCTGAGAATAGTATGCAAACATGTCTTTACCAAGTATTTTACTGACACGTAACAGTTGCTGAGTGTCAATCGATGGTTTGTTGAATAAGCGCTGAACAGTACTGCGCTCTACACTCAGCTGGTCGGCGAGCCATTGGTTTGTGTGGCCTTGACGGCGCAACTCTTCGCGGATAAGGTTGCCTATATGTATCTGCATAGTAGTGCCATTTGTGCGCTTGGCTACCGAATCCTCAAATTAGTCCAACGACCGCAAACAAAAAAGAAGGCGAGCAATCTCGTCTCCACACTGCGGTCGTAGGAAAAACCTCTTACGGATAGACAAAATGCTCGCTTCTCGGCGAGCATCTGCTTTTGCCTTCCGTAAAAGTAACCAAAATGAAATTTCCTACGTTTCAGTGTGGTCGGGACAAATAGCAAACGCTATGTTATTATTCTACAATATTGTTGTTTATGTCATTAATGTCGTTTGGTTTTATGGTGCAAAAGTACACATTATTTCTTATCCAGCCAAAACAAAAGTGCTTCTTGGCCTTAATATGAGCCTAACTTGGGCCTAACATGGGTCTAACATGACTCTAACTGAGTTTCGGTTGAGTTTCGGTTGAGTCTCGGTTGTGTTTCGGTTCAACCACAAGTCCAGCTGACCCCAAACACTCGGCCAAATTGCCACAAAAAGCAGATAGAAAATCGCCATAGAATTGTCCGTCAAAACAATGAACAAACATCACATTATTGGAAATCTGATGCATATATACATCTTTTTTGATGCGCTTACGCTGTGTCTGCAGTAAATTTTCTTAAATCTTAAACTATAGAGGGGGGGCGCCCCGCCGAAAGCGAATCCGGACTCACGTTATCACAAAAAACGCGAAATCCTGTAAGCTCGACCAGCAACAACCACAACACTTTGCGGCATATTAATCAACCCGCTACTTGATTCCGCGGGCGTCCAGGGCCTGGTGGAAACGCTGGGCATTGGCGGCATGCTGCGCGGGTGTCGCAGCAAAGTTGTGCCTGCCCGAGAAGTCCTCCTTGGCACAGAAATAGAGATAATCCGTCTTCATGTTGGCCAACACGGCGTCGATGCTCGCCGTGCCCGGCAGGCAGATGGGGCCTGGCGGCAGGCCACGGTGCAGATAGGTATTGTAAGGGCTCTCCACAGCCAGATGCCTGTGCAGGATGCGCCGCAGGGTGAAGTCGCCCACGGCGTATTTGACCGTCGGGTCGGCCTGCAGGGGCATCCCCTTGCGCAACCGGTTGAGATAGACGCTGGCGATGGTCGGTTTCTCGCTGTCGCAGTTGGTCTCCTCCTCCACTATCGACGCCAGCGCGACAACCTCCTGCGGCGTGAGCCCCAAGGCATCGCATTCGCCCTTGCGCACACCCGTCCAATAGCGGTCGTATTCCTTGGCCATGCGCTCCAGAAACTTCTCGGGGGTCACGTTCCAGTAGACATCGTAGGTGTTCTGCACAAAGATGCCGAGTATGGTGGTGGGAGTGAAACCGTACTGTGCCGTGATGGCTTCGCTGTTGAGCACCGCCAGCAACGAGTCGGAGCTCATCTCCAGCTTGCTGCCCACAAAACGGCAGAGCGACTCTTTGGTACGATGACGTCCGATGGTTATCTTCATGGCGTCCTGGTTGCCATAATAGAGCTTGTTGACCACCCGCATGGTGCTCATGCCCGGATGGAACTCGTAGCGACCGGGCTTCACGTGCTTGTTGAGTTTACGCACACGCGCCATGCTTTGGAACATGGCCTCGTCGGCGATGCAGTTGTGGGCCCGCAACGTGTCGCAGAGTGCCTCGTAGCTGCTGCCCGTAGGCACACAGACGACAGCCGCCCTATCGATGGGCAGCTGCTGGTGGCGCAGTACATAACGGCCGAAAAGAGCCACAACAGCGACGGCAACCGCCCAAACGGCCACGACGATGAGTGTGCGACGGCCGGTGGATGCTTTCTTCTTTTTCATGAGAGTATTTTTTGGTAGACGACGGCGTCGGTCCATCCGTCGGAGGCATGCAACCATTGGTGCCGAAGGCCGCAGCGCTCGAACCCAGCCCCTTCAAAAAGGCGTCGGCTGGGCACGTTGTCGGCAGCCACATCGCAGTACACCAGATGCAGCTGCAGATGCTGACGGGCGAAGTCGAGCAACGCCTCCAGTATAGCCCTTCCGTAGCCCTGATGACGCAACGCCTGGTCGACGAGCAGCCCCACGCCGGCACGACGGTGATAGGGGTCGAAATCGAAAAGGTCCACACATCCCACAGCCACGACGCCGTCCATAGCCATGAGCCGCAACTGCTTGGCCGTGTAGATATCGGCCTGCCCGCAATCCGCTATGTACTGGGCAAGGGCATGCCGCGAGAACGGCGTGTGCGCCACACCGTGCTGCCACACCGCAGGGTCGTTCTCCCAACGATAGACGGCATCCACATCGGCAGGTTCCAAAGCCCTGAGCGTCACTTGTCTGTTTTGCATACCTTGTTGTTAAAGAAAATGCAAAAGTACAAAAATATCCGCTATTTGTGAAATTAGTTGTACCTTTGTATGTTGTTAAAAGTCGATATATGAAACGTACCATCCTCACATTGTTGCTGCTATTGCCGTCGCTGCTGTGGGCGCAATCGCCAGTCACCCCCTTCACCGCCGTGCCGAAAAAGTCGGCCAAGGTCTATTATTTCAAGATTGACGAGAACATCGCCAAGCCGGCATCGCTGCGCGTGGAGAAAGCCATGGACGAAGCCAGCCGCTGGAAAGCCAACGTCGTCGTGGTGGAAATCAACACCTACGGCGGTGAGCTGGAGCACGCCGACAAGATACGCACCGCGTTCCTGCAGTCGCCCGTGCCCGTCTACGCCTACATCAACAACAACGCCGCCTCCGCCGGTGCCCTGATCAGCATCGCCTGCGACTCCATCTATATGCATGAAGGCGGCTCCATCGGCGCCGCCACCGTGGTAAACCAGAACGGCGAGGTGCAGCCCGACAAATACCAGAGCTATATGCGCTCCCTGATGCGCTCCACCGCCGAAACACGGGGCCGCCGACCCGACATCGCCGAAGCCATGGTGGACCCAGACATCCACATACCCGGCATCAGCGACAGCGGCAAAGTGCTCACCTTCACCACCCAGGAAGCCATCCGCCACCACTACTGCGAAGCCGTATGCGACACCGTCACCGCCGTCCTGAAGCACGCCGGCATAGAGAAATACGTCATCCGCGAACAGCGCTATTCGGTCATCGACAAGATAATCGGATTCCTTGTAAGCCCCGTGGTCAGCGGCATCCTCATCATGCTCATCATCGGCGGCATCTATTTCGAGTTGCAGTCCCCAGGCATCGGGTTGCCGCTCATCATCGCCATCGCCGGCGCGCTGCTCTATTTTGCGCCGCTCTATCTTGAAGGCCTCGCCGCCTATTGGGAGATACTGCTGTTCATCGCCGGCGTCGTGCTGATAATCGTGGAGCTGTTCGTCATCCCCGGCTTCGGGGTGGCAGGAGTGACAGGCATCTGCTGCGTGGTGACAGGACTGGCGTTCAGTCTTATCAACAACATCGGGTTCGACTTCTCGCACATCCCCACCATCACCATCGGCGAAAGTTTCCTCACCGTGCTGGTGGCGCTGATGATAGCGTTGCCCCTGTCCATGTGGCTCTGCAAGAAACTGTTTGAGAGCAACATGTTTGGCGGCCTTGCGCTCAACACCGTGCAGGACAACGCCGAAGGGTACACCGTGGCGGAAAGCCGGAGTGCCTCGCTCATTGGAGCCGAAGGCGTCGCCGCCACCATCCTGAGACCCGCAGGGAAAGTGACCATCGGCGACCGCACCTACGACGCCATGTGCGCCGTAGCATACGTCGAGAAAGGCGAGAAAGTGCGTGTCACCGCCTACGAGAACAACACCCTTGTCGTCGTCAAAGCATAGAAACTGTTTGTTGCTAAAATATCATCCAAAAAAGAGCGGAACCCACGACGGGCTCCGCTCCGGGCATGGTCACATGAATTCTACCATGTGATAGATACTCCCATGACAACCCAAATCGGCAAACCACAGAGTAATCTACAAGGTTGCACTATGAGTATGGATGACTACAACACCTAATGTGAAAAATACAAACCTCGTACAGAAAAACGACTTTTTCTCGTTTATCTGTACAAAATATGTATATTTGCATCTGGAACAGAAATGACTATATATGTGGCAAAGCAATCGACGTGCAGCCATTTGTGCAAGCTCCCCGCGAACTCGATATTTGGAGCAACGACTATTTTGAGCAGCTGGCCGGAATGATACACTATATGTAGCCAGCCCTATTCCTTATGCCCCCTTTTGTCGCTATTTGCCACTCTTTTTGCGGTTACAATCGCGGCAGAGCATCTGGCAGTTATCAGCAATGGTACGGCCACCCTTGCACCATGGGGTGATGTGGTCGGCCTCCATCTCCTCAATGGCAAAGTGGTTTTCGCAAATGGGGCAGACACCCAGTTGGCGCTCATAGACCTCTCGTTTGGTGTTGTCGTCGAAAGCCCGCAGGTCGAGGTGGCGCTCGTCGCCGTCCAGAACATATTCATAGATGCCCCTCTTTCGCTGCACGTCGCTGTCCTGCATCAGTCGGGCAACCTCGTTTTCCAACGCGTGTATGTCGTGGTCGGTCTCATGGTGCTTCTTGTAGAGCACACCTCGATCCACACCCTTCATCTCCTTGCGGTACTTGGGGAAGATGGCTTTTGCCCAATTGATGACGTTGCTGAAATGGTTCCACAGGGCCACCGCGTTGCCGTCGTGCTGATGTTTGGCCATATAGGGTTCGATATTGCCGTCGGAAATCCATCGGATGGCCGTCTCGAGGTACGCCTGACGATTCACTTCGCCGCTGATGTATTTG
>CACXCY010000245.1 GCA_902766265.1 uncultured Bacteroidota bacterium | reverse complement strand
TTGAGCTTGTGGTGAAATGAGCCAAACGTGGTGCGTTGAGTTTATTAGAAGCTGTTTAAATTTGATTGATGGAATTTGTTATGCATATAAACGAGCAGATTTTTATTCTTTTCGAAGGCGCGAAGTTTCGCAAAGCAAGCGCAAAGGATACTAGCATCCTTTGCCGAGCCAAAGAAACGTTGGTGGAGCCAATGGGGGTCCATTGTAGCTGAGGAAAGAAGGAAAATATGACGTTTAGATGCTTTAAGAAAAACATTAAATTAATTTTAAGCAGCTTCTTAATTTCTTGTTTACAATTTTTCTGCAAGGGTGCCCATATACCGATAAATGGATGTATCTTTGCATACAGAACTTTGTCGGCAGATGTACCGACATTGTTTTGATAGATAAACAATTAAAAATACAACGTATATGAAGCAATTGATTGAATGCGTACCCAACATCAGCGAGGGACGTGACATGAACATCATAAACCAGGTAACGGCGGAGATTGAGAAAGTGGAAGGGGTGAAACTGCTTGACGTGGACCCTGGTGCAACGACCAACCGTACTGTCATCACCTTCGTCGGTGAGCCCGAACAGGCATGCGAAGCTGCATTCAGAGTGGTGCAGAAAGCTGCAGAACTGATAGACATGCGCCAGCATCATGGCGCCCATCCCCGACAGGGTGCCACCGACGTATGCCCATTGATTCCGGTGAGTAACATCACTATGGACGAGGTTGTTGAATATGCTCATAAACTTGGCCGCCGTCTGGGCGAAGAGTTGCAGATTCCCATTTATTGCTATGAGAATGCCGCTTTCCAGCCCAAACGTCGTAATCTGGCCTACTGCCGCACGGGCGAATATGAATCGTTGGCCACACGTCTCGGCACCGAAGAGTGGAAACCCGATTTCGGTCCCAACGTCTGGAACGACCATACGGCGCAGACCGGTGCCACCCAGGTGGGTGCCCGTGACTTCCTTGTGGCTATCAACTATAACCTGAACACCACATCGACACGTCGCGCCAACGCCATCGCCTTTGATGTGCGCGAGAAAGGTCGTCCCCAGCGCGAAGGCGGCAAGGTGAACGGCAAACCGATGAAAGATGCCGAAGGCAATACCATCATGATTCCCGGTACCCTCAAAGGCACCAAAGCCATCGGTTGGTATATCGAGGATTACGGCATTGCTCAGGTTTCCATGAACATCACCTCCATCAAGGTGGCACCGGTACACCTCTGTTTTGATGAGGTGTGTGCCAAAGCCGCAGCCCGAGGCGTGAGAGTGACGGGTTGCGAAATCGTGGGTCTGATACCGAAGAGCGTGCTCATCGATGCAGGCAAATACTATCTGGCCAAACAGCAACGCAGCATTGGCGTGAGTGAGGATGAGATTATGAAGATAGCCATCAAGTCGATGGGACTGGACGACCTCAAACCATTCAATCCACGTGAGAAAGTGATTGAGTATCTGATTGAGGACCACAGCCAGAAGAAATTGGTCGACATGACCTGCAAAGGTTTCGCCGAGGAGACAGCTTCGGAAAGTCCCGCCCCCGGTGGTGGCAGCGTGAGTGCCTATATGGGTTCACTCGCTGCCTCGCTGGCTACGATGGTGGCCAACCTTTCCAGCCACAAACCCGGTTGGGATGACCAATGGGAGACTTTCTCCAACTGGGCCGTCAAAGGTCAGGCAATCAAGGACGAACTGATACATCTTGTTGACGAAGACACCAATGCTTTCAATAAGATAATGGCTGCTTTCGGAATGCCCAAGAAGACCGACGAGGAGAAGGCCGCTCGTACGGCTGCCATTCAGGATGCTACCAAATATGCGACCGAGGTGCCGTTCCGTACCATGCAGAAATCCTTTGAGGCCTTTGAAGTTTGCCGTGCCATGATTGAGATAGGCAATCCCAATAGCGTCACCGATGCTGGTGTAGGAGCACTCTGCGCCCGCAGTGCTGTGATGGGCGCTCACCTCAATGTGAAAATCAATGCCTCCAGCTTGAAGGACACCGCCTTTAGAGACGATATCCTGGCTAAAGCCGCCAGTATTGAAGCAGCTGCCATCAAGGAAGAAACCGAACTTCTGAAGATGGTCAATGACAAAATCAATCTGTAGTCGACATATACAGCGTGCCAATAGAATAGGGGAGGGCAGCAATGCCTTCCCCTATATCATTATTGTCGGTTGGAAATCGATTTGTTGAAATCCGTCGCACACTCATGCTGCGAAAACGAATAGAGCAGGCATCCTTTAGGATGCCTGCTTTGTTTGTTGTTAACGATAGCGGGCGGTTAGAACGCTGTTTGACTATTCAACAACCACGTTTTCTGCAATAGAGCCACGGTATGCAGGGCAGGTCTTGTGTGAACAGGAGGCTGCAACCATTGCAACAACCATGACGATGAGAATGGTAATGACTCTTTTTTTCATGATATTGGTATATGTTTATCTGTCTAAAAAAACATAGGGATAACGCACTTTTTTTATTCTACGTATTTAAAAGTATAAAAAAAAAATCAATTATTATGTTTTTTTTCGTCGGTATGCAATCTCACCGGTTGACCCGCCATACTTTGTCGTGTAACAAACACCTATAAGACCTACAAAAATGGTCAGGCAATATTTTAGTCATTATCGGTTGTCAAGTGTTCTATCCGCACAACCATCTGTCAATACGCTTATAACACCCACTTTGCAGTTGGTTTTGGTTGACGAGAATCAAAATTTCCATTCGTCACGTATCCTTGCCAACCGTTTTTTCAATTCTTAGGCAATAGTACGCGAAAAAGAGTACTGCTTGGCGATAGGTTGCTCGTTCAACGTCGAGCATGATAAAAATGACAAACCTTCAATGATGACAGGTCGGGTGGGGTAGGGTGGAGGGTTGGTTATTGAGATTGGGGGGACAACTGGGAGATGATAATTTAGCCACCAGAAGCTGTAGGGCAATGTCGATTTACTTGTCTGGAATCCTCCTAATGGTGGATTGCTGTAGAAAATAAGTATCACAAATGTGAATTACAAAAGTAAAACAATGGTACGTATTACAAATGTACAATATAACAAATGTAAATTTTACAAAAATATTTCATTGAATTTTGTAAAATGCCAAATAATTTATACATCAATATAGGTGATGGTATTTAGAATATTATTTACCAAAATAATATGTATAATTAATTCATTAATATGTACTGATAAATAGCGAATTATTGCACCTGTAATAATTCTATAGATTACATTTATTTATTATCGGAATAACAATTAAATTATTTGATTAATTCAAGTAATAATTCAATATTATGTGTATTTACAAATGTAAATACGCGAATTTTATTTCTGTATATCAAAAGTAATTTGTACTTTTGTAATTTGATTAAAGATAGGATTACACTTGTAATGTTATGGTAAATAGAATTAATCTAATTTTGCGGGCGAAAAATATCACGTCGAAACAGTTTGCTGAGGAAATTGGCGTGCAGCCCTCGGGTATGTCCCACATTCTGTCGGGTCGCAACAACCCTAGTCTTGATTTTGTCATGAAGGTTGTGCGACGTTATCCAGAGATTGACATCAATTGGTTGATGTTTGGTAAGGGAGAAATGTATGTGCCCAGTTATGCTACCCCTACACCAGATCCTGTACCTGTCGTTCCAACGGCACGCCAGAACATTGCGACGGGCAGTGCCGCTGCTGCAAAACAAGAGTTGCCTTTGGATTTATTCTCGTCAGTCAATGATGTGGCAGCAGAAGCCCAGCCAGTTGCCACAGAGAATGAAGCTCAGCGAATTACGTATCAGCAGCCAATTCAGACGAATGTGTCAGAACATCCTGTCAATGCATTGCCCAAGGCGACGGGAAGAAGTGTGCCGTCGCCTGTTGCTGTACCGCAACCCACTCCTGAAGCTGAAAAAAGCCAAAATGAGGAGAATCGAAAAAATGAGAACGACAGTGCCGTTGGTGGAAAAGATGCAACTCTCGTGAAGCAAAAGAAAATTGTCAAATTTGTGGTGCTCTACGACGACTATACCTTCAGTGAGTTCTATCCAGAACGGTAAACCACTCAGAAGAGAGATGTATTACTCCCGAGAGTGAACGGCAAAAAACTGGATGTTTTTGGGAACCTATGTTCATCGGTCCACGAACATATGTTCATTGGCCAACGAACATATGTTCATAAGCCGATGAACATATCTGCATTTTTGGCAGGTTGGCTATGACATTTTGTCAGTTGGTTCGTTAACGACCCAAAATAAAAGCGCCTTTGGTCAAAAGGCGCTTTATGCATTATATATATTATATACCTTATATATATGTAGCTTGTGGATCGTCGTCAGAGCACGGCGTCCTCAACGGCGGCGTTCTCCATCACCACGCTAAGCATCTCTTCTGGCGACATGCCAACCATGTTGTGTTCCAATTGGTAGCGTATGTCTTTGGCAAGAGGGTGGTCGGGGAAGAGTTCAATAAACTGTTGGTAGGCCTCTTTGGCTTGCTCGTACTGGGACATGCAGTTGTATGTCTCGCCTACCATCAAATAACAGGTTCCCAGGTCGCTATATTCTGCATAGTTGTCTATTATGCGGTTGAAGTAATCCAGGGCTGCAGGGTATTTGCCCATGTTGAAGGAGATGTCGGCAGCTTTGTAGATAAATCCCGGCGTCAGAGAGTCGTTGGGGAAATCGTTGGCAAACTGAAGGTACAATGCCACTGTCTGATTGCCCATGTTGGTGTCGATGATCACCTGGGCGGCATTGTGCAGCAGGGAGTCTTCGTATTGCTGTATCTGGGTGAGTTCTTTGGAACGGTTGGGATGGCAACTTACCAAAATGATGGCGCACAAGGCGACGATGGTAAAACTTAAGCGTTTCATTGTTGTTTTATGGTTTTATATATGGTTATTTGTTTTTGCGTTTCATACGGTAGCGTGTGCTGAACTTACCGGCTGTTATGTCGTTTAGTTTGCGGCGCAGCATAGTTTTGCGCAGCGGGCTGAGACGGTCGGTGAACACTTTGCCGTCGAGGTGGTCAATCTCGTGTTGTGCCACTCGGGCGAAAAGACCACCAATGGTTTCTTCGTGTTGTTCGAAATTCTCGTCCAGCCAGCGCAGACATATCGTTGTGGGACGCAGCACATCTTCGTGGATGTCGGGGATGCTGAGACAACCTTCGTTGAAATAGTCCTTTTCGCTGCCGCTTTCAAGAATGACGGGGTTGATAAGGGTGTGTTCCTCCTGTGGTTCACCGTAGGTCTCGGTCTTCTCGTCGTAAGGACGGAACCCGATAACCACAAGGCGAATGGGCAGGTCGATCTGCGGTGCCGCCAAACCTACGCCGTCAGCGCCATACATGGTTTCATACATGTTGGCTATCAATTCCTTGAGGTTGGGATAGCTTTTATCGATAGGTTCTGATGTTTTGCGTAGCACGGGGCTGCCGTAGGGTACAATGGGGAGTATCATGAAATTTCTAATTTAGGATTCTTTTTATTGTTGCACTTCTTTCTGTGGTGGTGAAATCAGCACTTTCTATTTTGTATCAGTTGCATGTAGTTTTGGAGTATAAGGGTGGCGCTGATTTCGTCGACAAGTGCTTTATTCTGTCGTTTTTTACGTCCCAAACCGCTGTCTATCATACTTTGAAAGGCCATCTTGGAGGTAAAGCGTTCGTCCATGCGGTCCACCTGCTTATCGGCAAAAGCGGCCCGCAGTTCCGTTACAAAAGGTTCGATGATGGCAGCGCTTTCGGCTGGGGTGTTGTCCATGTGTTTGGCCTCGCCCACAACGAAGCAGTCAACATCCTCCTGCTGGCAGTATTTTTTCAGGAAATCCATCAGTTTTGGGGTCTCCACGGTGGTCAGACCTGTAGCAATGATGCGCAAAGGGTCGGTCACAGCTATGCCCGTACGCTTTATGCCATAGTCGATTGCCAAGATTCTGCCCATATTCTGCGATTCATTATTGAGTTGCAAAAATACTACTTTTTTCTGTGAAAACACGATGAATATTAAAGAAAAATCAAAAAAGTGCAGTAGATAAATTGAAGCAGAGAGATTGTGATAAATAGTGCATTATATCCAGATGGAGTGCCCTTGGGGAAAAATAATTTGCGGGGTTCTCGGAAAATGTGTACTTTTGCACCCGATTTTGAACGGCAAGAGTATATAACTCTGACGCAAGAAATCGGTCCCTTAGCGCAGTTGGTTAGAGCAACTGACTCATAATCAGTAGGTCCTTGGTTCGAACCCAAGAGGGACCACAAAACGGAGCTCCTCCGGAGATATACTCTCAAATGGCAAAAAGACGCAGATTGCGTCTTTTTTTATTAACCATACAATAATAGAAGCGCTTTGCGGCACATTCAGAAAGCCGTCAAGAATATGCATAAAAAAAAGCCGCACAAATATGTGCGGCTTTTTAAGTATTGTCTGTATGAATTACATACCGATTTTTGCTTTGTAAGCGGCTGCATCCATCAAGCCATCGATGTCACCCATGTTGGCGGGTTTAATCTTGATAATCCAACCGGCCTCATAGGGGTCGTTGTTGATGCAGGATGCATCTTCAAGAGCAGCGTTGAACTCTACAACTTCGGCCTTCACAGGCATCAGCAAGTCGGCTACGGTTTTCACAGCTTCAATGGAACCAAAAGCTTCGCCTGCGTCAATGGTGTCGCCTTCGCAATCCACGTCGACAAAAACGATGTCGCCGAGTTCGTGCTGGGCGTAGTCGGTAATTCCTACATAGGCAAATTCGCCATCAATTCTTACCCATTCGTCGTCCTGGGTGTACTTTAATGTTTCGGGGAATTTCATTGTTTTTTAATTATTAGTGGTTATATTTATTTTGTATTCTCTTATTTGATTTATACCCATTTACCCATGTTAAGGGGCGGTTGTGGGCTCTTTTTTCAAACATCCAAAAGTACGCATTTTTGTCATAATGGCAAATTTTTTTATGATTGTTGGAGAAAATGAGTATCTTTGCATTGTCAAATCGAGTCAGAGAAGACATCTGTAATTATTCATTACATCTTATTAATCAGTATTTTTCTTTAACAATTCTACCGATTGGTGGAATTTGAAAAAAGAATCATTCCTTTAATACTTTATATGTACTATAAAAAAGACCTTGAACAGAAAGACAAAAGCGAACTTGTTGACATTGCCAAGAAGGTCGGTATCTTTCTTCCCTCCCGTTTTTCGGAGAACGATTTAGTGTTTCAGATTTTGGAGAACCAAGCCAAGAACCCCTCGCAGGAGGATATGGCGAAAGAATCATCAGCGGAATCGGAACCACGCCAGCGGCGTGCCCGCAAAACATTGCAACCTATAGCCGGATCCAATATGCCGACGCAACGCAAAAAACGTAAAAATGCAAAGAGTACACCTGCTGGAACGCCTGCCGTCAACACCAGTAAACCGGAACCGATTGCGCCCATCCAGAAGGATGACAGTATCAGTTCGATAGAGGTTCCTGTATTTTCCGATATTCCCGAAGTGGTCAGCCCCAGCGGGCGACTATTGATACGTCGTGATGCGGATGAGCTTCCGACATCCGTCACTCCGAATGTGGTTGCCAACGATGTGCCTGTCCACCATGATGTGTCTCCTGTGCATGAAGAAACATCGATTCCGTCAGCCGATGCGGTGCATCAACCTGACGACCCAACTCCAGTGGCAGAATCTCCGGCCAAGCGCAAACGTGGTCGTCCCAAGAAACAGCCCACAGATGTGCAGCAGGCAGCTGCGACTGAGGTCAATCCTGTTACGGAAACGCCTCAACCTGTGCAGCAACATCCCGAACCGGCAGCACCTGCGCCGCAGGGGGATTCTCCCAAGCAAGCTCAACCCAAACAAGAAGATACTGAGTCGCCATCCCGTGATATGCAGGAACCGAGCGGCGTCAACTCGCGTCGCTATCGTGAGCAGCGTTACAACGAGATGGTCTCGATGCTCGAAGGTGTTGTGGATACAGAAGGTGTGCTTGAGGTGACCAATGACGGCTATGGCTTTCTCCGTTCGTCGGACTACAACTATCTGCCGTCGCCCGACGATGTATATGTATCGGCCAATATGATACGTGCCTATAGCATGAAGACAGGCGACACTGTGGTTGGATCTATCCGTCCCCCCAGAGAGGTCGACAAGTATTTTCCTCTCGTAAAAGTGAAGGAAATCAATGGGCTGACGCCGGAACAGGTGCGTGACCGTATACCCTTTGAGTCGCTAACGCCGCTGTTTCCCCAGGACAAGTTTAAATTGACAGGTCACCCGAGTGAGACGCGTTCCACACGCATTATCGATATGTTCACGCCGATAGGAAAGGGGCAGCGTGGTCTTATCGTTGCACAACCCAAGACAGGTAAGACGACACTGCTGAAAGAGGTGGCCAACGCCATTGCCTACAATCATCCTGAAGTTTACCTGATGGTGCTTCTCATTGATGAACGTCCAGAGGAGGTGACCGATATGCAGCGTAGTGTGGATGCCGAGGTGATTGCTTCGACCTTTGACGAGCCGGCCGACCGTCATGTGAAGATAGCCAATCTGGTGCTCGAAAAGGCCAAACGTCTGACCGAGTGCGGACATGACGTAGTTATCGTACTCGACTCCATTACACGTTTGGCACGTGCATACAACACGGTGCAGCCAGCATCGGGCAAAGTGCTCTCCGGTGGTGTGGAAGCCAATGCATTACAGAAACCCAAGCGTTTCTTTGGTGCCGCCCGTAATATTGAAAACGGTGGTTCGCTCACCATCATCGCTACCGCCTTGACGGAAACGGGATCCAAGATGGACGATGTGATTTTTGAGGAATTCAAGGGTACGGGCAACATGGAGTTGCAGCTGGATCGCAAGATGTCCAACAAACGTATCTTCCCCGCCATCGACTTGGTGGCTTCCAGCACCCGTCGAGACGACTTGTTGGTGGCGCCCGACATCCTGAGTAGGACGTTGGTGCTGCGCAACCAGCTGGCCGACCTGAATTCAATTGAGGCCATGGAGTTCTTGCAGAAATATATGGATCGTACCAAGAGCAACGAAGAACTACTCATGACGATGGACAAATAGCATCAAGAGAGAATAGCGCAATCAACATTTCAAACTATCTTCCCCATGAAACGTGGATTTGGAAGCGACAACCATTCGGGCATCAGTCCTGAGATAATGGAGGCCATTGAGAAGGCCAACGTGGAACATGCACTTGCCTATGGCGACGATGAGTACTGCCAGCGGACAGTGTCGCTGTTCAAGCAGCTCTTCGGGCAACAGGCCGGAGTATATTTTGTGTTCAACGGCACTGGTGCCAATGTGCTGAATATCGATGCCATGTGTCGTTCCCACCATGCGGTGGTGTGTGCCGATACGGCGCACATAAACGTGGACGAGTGTGGAGCACCCCAACGCATCGTGGGATGCAAGTTACTCACGGTAAGCACCCCCGATGGAAAACTGACCCCTGAATTGGTCAAGACGCAGTTGCATGGTTTCGGCTTTGAGCATCACTCCCAGCCGCGTGCCATATCCATCACCCAGTCTACCGAGCTGGGTACGCTCTACACCCTTGACGAGATTCGGGCTCTGGCCGATTTGGCTCACAGTTACAATATGTATCTCCACATGGATGGCGCACGTATTGCCAATGCCATTGTGGCGCTGAGCAGCCAGATGGGGCGTGAGGTGACGTTTCGTGAGATGACTACAGACCAGGGCGTTGATTGTTTGTCGTTCGGAGGTACCAAGAACGGACTCTTGATGGGTGAGTGTGCCGTCATACTCAATCCTGCTCTTGATATGGAGATGAAGTATCGTCGCAAACAGATGTCGCAGCTCTGTTCCAAGATGCGATTCATCGCTGTCCAGTTGGCGGCCTATATCGAAACAGGTGTCTGGCGACGCAACGCAGAGCACAGCAACGCTATGGCGCAGCTTCTATATGAGGGGTTGAAACATCAAGAGGGCGTGAAGGTGATGTATCCTGTGCAGGTGAACAGCGTTTTTGTGAAGATGCCTCGCAACGCTTGGCACAAACTGCTTGACCACTATTTCTTCTATGACTGGGATGAAGCAGCCGATGTGGTGCGATTTATGTGCTCTTTCGACACTACGGAGCAGGATGTCAATGATTTCCTCGCTGCCATACGTCAAGTGATGGCGGACGAGAAGTAACAACCCGCGCTCAACAGGCGTTACTTTACCCGAAGTTTCTTGCCGATTTGGAGTACCGTGGTGGAGCGGATGTTGTTTAGCTGACAGATTTTATTCACCGTGGTGTGGTAACGGGCGGCGATGTGTCCCAAAGTGTCGCCTTTGCGAATGGTGTGGTACACGGGGTCGCCGTTGTTTGGCATACTGTTTTTTGCTACGGGCTTTGTATCATTTGACTGACTGTCATTGTCGGACAGGGCAGGGGATGCTTTGGCGTTTCCTTTGGAGGAACTAGAGGCAACGGGTATCTTGCGAGGGGTGAGCTTCCGATATACGTTGTGGAACGACTCGGGGGTGATGGTGTAGCTTTCGTTGACGGGGCGTCCCGGGTCGGACAGGCGGTGCTCGAATAGCCAGTCGTATGTATCGCTGATATAGAATGCATGGGCAGGACCACCGTGGTTCACGCCGGGCAATTTGGTGAAGATAAGTCGATCAGTACTGCCGCAACGTTCCATAGCGTTGACTACCTTCTGTGATTCTTTCAGCCCTACTTGGCGGTCGGCGGTGCCGTGCAAAATCCAGAGAGGGACATCATTAAGGCCGCAATAGCCGTTGCGCAGGTTAGCGCCGCCACAGAGAGCCATGGCAGCAGCCACCTTGTCGGGATATGTACCAGTGAAGTCGAGGGTGCCATAGCCGCCCAAACTCATGCCCAGCACATAGAGACGGTCGGTGTCGACAACATAATGTTCTTCTACCCATTCGATAATTTTCATCAGTTTGGATGGTTTCCAGGCACCGCCAGGGTTTTGGGGCGCGATGATGACGGCATCGATGTGCAGTCCCCGCTTGAGGGCATCGAGCGGACCGTAGCGCATCACCCGGTTCAGGTCGCTGCCACAGAGACTGGCGCCGTGCAGGAAGAGGATGACGGGCTTTACTTCGTATGTGTTGTCGTAACCGTCGGGAGTGTATACCCAGAAGTTGTAGGCGTCGGGCACGGTGTTGCGATAGGAGGTGAACTGTTGTGCACCGGCGGTGAGTGCGGTGGCGATGAGAACGATTATCAGAACGATTCTTTTCATGACAGTGTTCAGTTGTGAAGGACAGGTTGGGCTGCTTCTATACAATATATTAATTGCGACGCAGGAGTATGCGGAACACGGTGCCTTGTCCTTCGATGGAGTATTTAAGGAATATCTTGCCGCGATGGTAGTCGTTGATGATTCGGTGGGCCAGTGAGAGTCCCAGTCCCCAGCCACGTTGCTTGGTGGTGAATCCGCTTTCGAAGATATGTTTCTGTATCGACGGTGGAATGCCTTTGCCTGTATCGCCTAGGTCGATAATGACATTACGGGCGTCACCGCTCACGATGACAGTGAAAGTTCCGTTGCCGTTCATGGCATCGATGGCATTCTTACAGATGTTCTCGACTACCCATTCGAAGAGGTAGCGGTTGAGCGGCACAACAGCGGGTTCGTCGGGAAAGCTGGTGACAAACTTGACTTTCTTGGAAGTGCGGTTCTGCAGGTAGTCAATGGCGCTCTGTATGACTTCACAGACGTTCTCGGGTGCCAGTTCGGGTACGGAGCCAATTTTGGAGAAGCGATGCGTGATAGTCTCCAGTCGGTCGAGGTCTTTGCGTATCTCTACGGCGTACTTCTCCTCGAAGGTCTTGTCCTTCAGGTATTCGGTCCAGGCGATGAGCGAGGAGATGGGGGTTCCCAGCTGGTGGGCGGTCTCTTTGGCCATGCCTACCCAGATACGGTTCTGCTCGTTGCTGCGGGCAGTGCGGAAGAGATAATAGGAGACAAGGAGTAGGACGAGGATGATGAAGATGTAGAGTAGGGGCACCCAGCGGAGGGCTTTGAGCAGGGGGGTGCTTTCGTAGAAGACGTAGGCGCGGTTGTTGTCGGGCAGGCGTATCTCGATGGGGTCGTTTTCCTCTGCCATCTCGCATAGTTTGTTGGCCAGACGGTCGGGCTCGTCAAATTCGCGTTCGCGCAGGTTGCCGCTACCGATGACATATTCCTGCAAACTGTCGACCACCAGTACGGGGACGGTGACGGAGTTGTTGGTGATTTCGTCGAGGAGCGACTGGGTGAGACTGTTGAGCACCTTGCGGAGGTCGGTGTATATGCGCGACTCCTTATAATATAGTACGAAGGGCATGCCCCATACGCGGTAGGGGATGGGCTCTTCGTGGGTGAACTCGGTGTATAGGTCGCCGGCGAGGCGTGTGCATCCCTCTGGAAGTTCAATGTTGTTGAAGGCGGAGATGCGTGAATTGGAGTCGCCGTCGGTAACGATGACAGGAATAGTGCGGTTGGCGATGATATAGTCTGTAAAGAAGAGTCCCACGGTGTTGTTGAGGGGCTGGGTGAACGCTATCTGCTGGGCGCGGGTGTAGAGCTCCATCTTGCTGCGCTCTTCGGCGGCCACCTCGTTGAAGAATGCTTCGGTGTAGCTGACCAGCTGTGCTTTCTGTCCGATGGCGGCGGCCCAAATCTGCACTTTCTGCTGTTCGGAGATGCGTATCTGGCGCGAGATGTTGTTGACCTCCCATAGGGCGGCGAGTGCCAGCAGCACGGTGACGGCGAGCACTATCCATTTGATGTTGCGCGAGGTGCGCCGACGGGTGGGATGGTCGTTGGGTGCCATGGGGTGTTCTGTTTGGCGACGCGTGGGCCGTGGGAGCGGCACGGGTGTCGGTGTTGAAAAGGACTGCAAAATTACACAAAAAATCCGTATGTCGCGGAAAAGATGTAATTTTGCAGTCCGAAAGAGGCCGGCGGCGCGCATGCGCCGCCGGCCCGAGAACTGAGAGAATCACTTGATTAGCACCGACAATGAACATACTTGACATTATCCTGGCCGTGCCGCTCATCTTCTTTATCTGGAAGGGCTACAAGCGGGGCATCATCTACGAGCTGGCCGCTTTGGCGGGCATCATGCTGGGCGCTTACCTGGCCATCCACTTCTCCTACCTGGTGGCGCAGTGGGTCGGCCTCAAGGGCGACACCACCGTGCTGGTGGCTTTCTTCATCACGTTTGTGGCCGTGGTCATACTCTCCTATGTGGCGGGCCGCGTGGTGGAGGGTTTCGTCAAGCTGGTAAAGGTGGGATTTCTCAACAATCTGCTCGGCGCCGTGGCCGGCATGCTCAAATGCGTCTGCATCCTGAGTGTGCTGATTTACTACGTGGATGTCATCGACCGCCACGACGCGCTGCTCACACAGGAGGTGAAGAGTGGCTCGGTGCTCTACCAGCCCATCAACAAGGTGGGCAACCACCTGATTGGAAGTTTGAAACATTATGTGGCGACGCACCGCGACGAGCTCTCGCTGAAGAAGCAGTAACGCCGCTGGGCACAGGAAAGGGCGACACGATGCTGATACTGGCTCCGATGCAGGGACTGACGGAGGTGATGTTCCGCCGCGCCTACAACGCTGTGTTCCCCGGCGCGCTGGACTTGGCGGTGAGCCCGTTTCTCTCGCTGACGCACGGCGACTTGCGCCACGCGCTGGAGAAGGTGGACGACGTGTTGCCGGAGCGCAACGTGGGGGCGATGCCTGTGGTGCCGCAGCTGCTGGGGCGCGAGCCGGAGGAGTTTGTGGCGCTGGCCAACCGTCTCTACGAGCTGGGCTACGGCGAGGTGAACTGGAACGTGGGCTGCCCCATGCGACGTGTGGCGGCCAAGCACCGCGGGTCGGGGCTGCTGCCGCATCCGGAGGAGATGCGTGCGGTGCTCGACGCGGTGGTGCCGCAGCTGAAGCCGCGCCTGTCGGTCAAGGTGCGGCTGGGCTACACGAATCCGAGGGAAATCTTTGCCGTCGTACCCGTGCTGAACGACTATCCCATTGCGAGTGTCACCGTCCATCCGCGCACGGGCCGGCAGCAGTACGGCGGCGTGCCCGACCTGGCGACCTTTGCCGAGGTGCTGCCGCTGATACACAGCCGCGTCATCTACAACGGCGACATCGTCACGGCGGCCGACTATCGTGCCTTGCGCAGCCGTTTCCCGCAGGTGGAGGATGTGATGATTGGCCGTGGTGTGCTCTACAACCCGCTGCTGCCCTGCGAGATAAAAGGGGAGGAGACCGCGCCGCGACGGGCTGCCGACTTCCTGCGCATGCTGCTGGCAGCCATCCTCGAGCGTCCTGTGACCGACGAGGCCAAGGTGCGCAAAATCAAAGAATACTGGTGTCTCAGCTACAGGAGCTTGCACCTCACCGAATCGCGCCGCAACGAGGTGCTCCACGCCGCCACACTGCCCGCCACAGTCGCCGCCCTAGAGCGCCTTCTCGAAGAGTACGCCTGACTTCCACACGAATTCCCCTTGTGTTTTTTGAGATTTCTCCATGTGTTTTTGAATGTACACCATGGTCTATTTGCATTTACACCATGGTCTATTTGCATTTACACCATGGTCTATTTGTATTTACACCATGGTCTATTTGTATTTACACCATGGTCTATTTGCATTTACACCATGGTCTATTTGCATTTACACCATGGTCTATTTGCGTTTACACCATGGTCTATTTGCATTTACACCATGGTCTATTTGCATTTACACCATGG
>CACXCY010000244.1 GCA_902766265.1 uncultured Bacteroidota bacterium | reverse complement strand
CAGGTTAATAAAATAGACAGCCACCAAGGCAAACACGATCGCATCTACCCACGACAGCACGCGGTATAACCACGGTTTGGTCTCTTTGTACTTGCGCCACCAACCGTAATTGATGTATTTGGTAGTGAAGATATCGAGGATGAACGGCAGCAGCAGCAACCATGCCAAACTGCTCCAGTCATCCCAAGCGACCCAGAAAATGAATACCACATAGAGGGTGCCCCAGATTCCGGCGCGGATCCATCCACCGCGTGTCGTGGCAGCAATACGCTGCTTCAATGAGGCAAGCACCAAATCAACTATTTCTTTTATCTTTTTCATATAATTCCGATAGTACTTAAACAGGGGTAATGTAGGGGTAAAACAGGGGTAATATAGGGTTTAGAATTGTTCGGCGGTAACTACTGCTCCTAATGCAAAGCCCCTGCGACCTTTCGCAATATGTGTGATGACGATCGTGTCCTCTTCGCTGTCCCAAGTCACCGTGTGCGTCCCCGGCACTTCTCCTTCTCTGATACTTTCTATAGCAACATCTGTGCCAATCTGCTCAGCCAAGGTCTTGGCGGTACCGGAAGGTTTGTCCAATTTATGGATATGATGCGTCTCTGTAATCGAGGGTGTGTATTGCGGTTGGCTCGCCATACGCGCAGCTAACTCTTTGTTCAGTTCAAAGAAGATGTTCACGCCAACGGAGAAATTGCTTTTCCACACCAGCATCGGCTTCTCGTGAATACGTTTATCTTCCTCCATCAGCGCTGCAACATCCCATCCGGTTGTGCCGCATACTACGGGCACGTTCTGTGCCCACGCGCGTAAAATATTCTCCTTGGCAGTAGCCGGTGTCGTGAACTCAATAGCCACATCTGCGCCGTTCAGTTCGAACGCATCGCCTACATCAATCCGCGCCACTATCTCATGGCCGCGCTCCAGGGCAATAGACTCAATCATATGCCCCATCTTACCGTATCCGATCAGTGCAATCTTCATCTCGTATATGCGTGCGCTACGTACGAACGCACAAAACCGGCTGCAAAGGTACAAAAAAAAAACGATATATGCAAGAGCATATATCTGTATTATACAAATTCCGTCAATTTTTCTACATCCATTGTGTAATTTTTGCCACTAAGGCAGGGATGGAAGTGTTCCCATCGTTCAGAATCGTTAAGTCTCCGGTATGTGGATGTTGCGCGTTTATGCGTGCGCGTACTTTATGTATATTTGTTTCCGAAGCATCACCATGGTAGTCTCGCGCGATAGTGCGGGCAAGACGCACCTCTTCCGGGGCGTCCACGACAATGATCTTATCGCATATCTTGTCCAGCCCTGCTTCATAGAGAATAGCGGACTCGATAAAGAGGACAGAATGCGGATAGTTATTCTCCCAATGTTTGATATCTTTCCGAACTGCAGGGTGTACAATCGCATTGAGGCGCTCCAATAACGACTTATCCGCAAATACCTGTTTGCTGACATATGCGGTGTTATACTTTCCGTTCACAAACGCCTCGTGACCTAACAGCTCGATGATGGCCTGTTGCACGGATTCGTCTTCGGCGATAATTCGCTTGGCTTCTTGGTCACAGTCGTAGACCGCATAGCCTTCTTTGGCTAGCTCGCGTGCAATGGTGGACTTGCCACTTCCTATGCCTCCTGTAATACCTATTATCATATGCGTTTAGAATTGGAAGTAAATAAAGGGTTGCATGTCGGCTGTGACGAATTGATAGATGACGACGAGTGCGGCGCATACGACGAACACCATCAGCCATAGCGGCATGGCGCTGAACCAGAGGCGATAGCGGCGTTTCCAGTTGGTAGGTAACCAGTGGATGATCATTCCGGCAATGAACATCGCCACCACCCATTTGTACTCCACGATGAAATCCGGTATCATCGCGCTATTCCATGCGCCGCCGATCTGGTTGACCATGTTCTTCGCCGTCTCCCATGCTTTCTCATTGGCGGTAGCCGGATCGAGGTTACTGCTGCTTCTGAAGAACAGACGGGTGAAGGTGATGAAGACGAAGGTCTGCAAGATGGCCCAACACTGGGCAATCTTATTGGAGATTTTTGATTGTTGATTTTTGATTTCTTTGTCCTCTGTGAGGATCCAGTAGATATAGCGGATGGCGGTCCCGATCCAGACGATCAGCGCCCAGAAAGCAAAGAGGTGCCATGCCGGCAAGTGGGTGGCTTCATCGGCATAAATCAGACTTCCGGTCAAGGCAGTCATCAGCACAAAACGCACATGCCAGTGCAGCTCTCGCCAAATCTTATTGACGATCATACCGATGCCGTTGATACCACCCCAGAT
>CACXCY010000243.1 GCA_902766265.1 uncultured Bacteroidota bacterium | reverse complement strand
TTCGTTTTCTATCACCAGGTCGTTGCGCAACAGGCCCTTGCCCTTGAACATCAGGTCGCAGAGGGCATAGCCCAGCTCGGTGGACATGATACCGATGCCCGCTCCCGACATGACGTCGCTGATCCAGTGGCGGTTGTTGAGCACACGCATCACACCCGTTGCCGTAGCCACACCATAGCCGGCCACCGACCACCAGGGAGAGCGGGTGAGTCCATATTCCTTATGAAGCAGCGAGGCTCCGACGAAGGCCGTGGCAGTGTGACCCGAGGGCCACGAGTTGGCGGTACTGCCGTCGGGGCGCATCTCCTTGGCCGTGTACTTGATGCCATTCACCAAACCGGCCATGATGCCGTACGACAGGGCGGCATTTGCCAACAGGCGGGGCCAGTCGCTACGTCCCTCATAGCCGCCCAGCTTCAGACCCGCTACCATCACGGGGCCGAAGAACTGTGTATAGTCATCAATACCGGTCTTGAAGTCGGTAAGCAGCTGAGTGTTTGCCTTGCCACCGTCCTCAGCTTTCTGGTTGACACGGAACATCGCCTTGTCGCTCTTCAGAGCCCAGCCGGCCACGAACAGGGGGATGCCCACGAAGGTCATGTCGTCCATGAACTTGTAGGGCTTGACACCCGGATTCGTCTTCTGCTTGAAGAAGTCAAAGTCAGGTTTCCACTTGCCGGCACTTGTCGCCAGCTCCATCGTGGCACTGGCTGTCGTGGCCGTTCTGTCAAAGCTCAGCGTGGACTGCTCGGGCAGCTTGACCAGTTCGGCCTTCATTTCGGCTACTTCGAGCGTAGGACATTCCATGTCTCGGTAATTGTCTGCGTTAGCCTGAACGCTTAGGGCAACGGCAATAAGTAATAAAATCTGTTTCATAATTTGTTTGTTATTTTTTGTTATGACATGTTGACTATTCTTTTTTTGCCTTTTCCGTCAGGAAACAGGCCACCAGCCCATAGGTGATGGTGGGGCGTATCCAGATTTCCGTCAGCATATAGTTCGTATATTCGTCGGTGGGAATCATGTAGATGGCCACATTGTAGAGCGCGGCAATGAGAATGTCGATGATGCAGATGGCCCACAGGTTGCCTTTGGTGTAGCTCTTCCAGTTCTTGCGCGCATAGAAATAGGTGAGCGTGCAGAGCATCAGCACCGAGAGCGTCAGACACCCCAAATGGAGCGCATAATGGGGCAGGGACGGCGGAAAGAGAATGTCGCGCAGCAGCACCGTCATGCCCACCGAGATGGAACACCAGTAGTTGAACTGCTGAGTGGTGATACGGTAGTTGAAGAAGTACATCCATATCATCACCAGACAGGCGATATAGAACAGGTTCAGTACCAGTTCGGGCCACGTCTCTTCCAGTCCGAAATGAAATACGCCATAGAGCATCATAGCCACCGAGAACATGCCGCCCACGGTGGTAATCACAATGTCAAAAACCTTAGTGCCTTTCTTAAATCTTGTCTTCATATTCAGTTTGTTTTATTTAACTCCCATTAGTAAAATTGCTGTAAAGTTAATCAAAAAAATCCAAACTACCAAACATATATCGCTTTCATGGCATTTTTTTGGTGATTTTCCTGCTTTTTATTCGTTTTGACAACTCCCAATTGTTTATTTGACCACATCTCCCGAGCCTTAACTCAGGGATAATCATATCTGTTTCCACTTGTTCCTATGGGAGAAACAGTTTGTTTCCTTGGGAGAAACAAGTTGTTTCCTTGGGAGAAACAAGTTGTTCCCTTGGGAGAAACAAGTACTATTTTGCAGCCACAAGACATTACCGAGGATATGCTGCCCGAAGCAGGATATTTCTATGATGCTTTTTAAATACTGAAGTGTTTTCAGCTAAAAGGATTCTTCGTCTTCTTTGAAGAATATCAGATCAACCTTTGCAATCTCCGCCGAGACACCCTTTCTGATGTCTCGATGGCTTCGTTTTTGTTTTTTCTTCCATAAAATAATGACCCCCAGAGATTCTACACCTCTGGGGGTCATTGTTATAGATTATTCTCATCGCCCTTCAAGTTCCCCCTCGCCCCTTGGAGAGGGGTTAGGGGTGAGGCTTCACTTAATCACGACTTGAGCTAAAGCTCGAGCTCGTTCACGTTCGATAAAGCATGAGCGAGCTCAGCTTTATTCTCACTTAATCACGACCTTACGGCCATTGATGATGTTGATACCCTTCTGGGGCGCATCGAGGCGCTGGCCGTTGAGGTTGAAGATGCCATCGAGGTCGATGGTGTGACGGTCAGTATCCACCATGATATCGTCGATTCTGGTCGTCATCTCCTCGCCATTGCCGAAGTCCAACGTAATCTCGCGGGCCAAAGCGATACCGCTACCGCTGGTGTAGCCGAAGTATGCGCGGGTGGCATATACCCAGAAATCATCGAGGGGCTTATAGAGCTTGTTATTTGCACCGAGCAACAGTGTACGACCCTCTGCTTCTAACTGCACTGGTGCAATCTGACCATTGAAACGAAGGCCGTTGGACACCGTTTCGTATGTGTTGGTAGCTTTATCCAAAACTGACTGATCCGTCAAGGCCACTGTGACATTCGAGAAGAGCTGGTCTTCAATCACATCACCGGGAGCTGTCTCAGGTGTTCCCCAACGGATGATGCAGGGCACGCCGGCCTTGATCTCACCGTCATTGCTGTCGGAGAACAGAATCGTCAGCCGCTGGTTCGTTGCGTCCCACGTTGCACTCTTGAACGTGCGGAT
>CACXCY010000242.1 GCA_902766265.1 uncultured Bacteroidota bacterium | reverse complement strand
AGTATGGCTACACTATGGCATCAGTATGGCAAGAGTATGGCATCACTATGGCTACCCCTTGCCAAACACTTGCCAAACTGCTGCCATCTAGGTGTCGAATATCAAGGTTGCCCCATGGGCTCCAGAGGTCGTTGTAAAAAAAGTTAAAAATGAACATAGGTTCATCGGGCTACGAACATAGGTTCATTGGCCAACGAACCTATGTTCATCAGCTCATGAACATAGGTTCATTTTTTCCCGTATTGCTGTGGGGACAAAAACGGTACTTACAGGTGTCTCGTAGAAATGGCAGAAAACACTGGAAACATACCCCGGCGGGAAGGCCGCCAAGGGGGTCAATAGAGGAAGTTATTGTAGGGGTAGCGGATGGCGTGGATTTTCTTCACCTCGTCGTACATGAGTGCGCGCAGCGCTTCGATGTTCTCCTTGCGGGCGGCGCTGATGAAGAGGGTGCCCACGGTATTGGAGGACAGCTCATGGCTCTTGGCCATCCACGACTCCTGCAGCATGGTCAGCGGCCAGTTGGCCCGCGTCATGGGCGTCAGGTCGTCCTCGTCCTTCTTGACGTAGGTGTAGGCATCAATCTTGTTGAACACCAAGATAGTCGGCTTGTTGTTGGCGCCAATCTCCTCGAGGGTGCTGTTCACAGCGGCAATCTGCTCCTCGTGGTCGGGATGGGATATGTCGACCACATGGATAAGCAAATCGGCCTCGCATACCTCATCGAGCGTCGACTTGAAGGATTCCACCAAGGCATGAGGCAGTTTGCGGATGAAGCCGACGGTGTCGGTCAGCAGAAACGGCAGGTTGCCCACCACCACCTTGCGCACCGTGGTATCGAGCGTGGCAAAGAGTTTGTTCTCGGCAAAGACATCGCTCTTGCTCAGCAGGTTCATCAGTGTTGATTTGCCCACGTTGGTGTATCCCACCAGCGCCACACGCACCAAGCTCTCGCGGTTCTTGCGCTGCAACACTTTCTGCTTGTCGATGGTTTGCAGACGTTCTTTGAGCAGCACTATCTTCTCGGTTATCAGCCGCCGGTCGGTCTCTATCTGCGACTCACCGGGGCCACGCATGCCTATACCGCCGCGCTGACGCTCAAGGTGCGTCCACAACCGCGTGAGGCGCGGCAGCATGTACTGCAGCTGAGCCAGTTCCACCTGTGTTTTGGCTATGGAGGTGCGGGCACGTTTGGCAAAGATGTCGAGAATCAGCGTGGTACGGTCAAGGATGCGGCAGTCGAGGGCTTTCTCCAGATTGCGCAGCTGTGCCGGAGACAACTCGTCGTCGAACACGAGGAAATCCACCTCCAGCGCCTCTTTGTATTCCTTTATCTCCTCCAGCTTGCCGCTACCCACGTATGTGCGACTGTCTGGGTGCTCGAGTTTCTGCACCACCTTCTTCACCGTCACACCGCCTGCCGTCTCCAAAAGAAAAGCCAGTTCGTTGAGATACTCCTCGGTGCGCTCCATCGTCGTACCCGAAGAGCATACGCTGACCAAGATGGCGCGTTCCGGCACCTCGGCGGTACTGATGGTGTTGCGTTCCTGGGGCGTGGGACGTTTGTTCTCGCTGTCCCACACGCCGGTGTTGTCCTTCCACTTGCCTTTATCTGTCTTCCACGGTTTGCTCACTACTGTATAGTTTCTTGGGTAATGGGACGGCTACCTGCTTGGGTTCGCCGCCGATTGAAGCACCTCGGCCAGCTTGCTGCCAAACACATCCCAGCTGTAGTTCTTGTGCACAAATTCATAACCATTCTGCGCCAGCGTATCGCACTCCTGTTGCGACTGGAGGAGCTTGACGATATGGGCTGCCACCTCTTCGGCTTTGTCGCCAATCAGGACATCCCTGCCAGCTTCGGCGCCAAGCGAGTCATTGGCAATAGACGATGTCACACAGGGCATCCGCATGGCCATCGCCTCAAGGAGTTTGTTCTGCAACCCCGACCCCAGCCGCATGGGGGCGGCAAAGACGCGAGCCGAAGCGTAGCACTCCCGAATGTCGT
>CACXCY010000241.1 GCA_902766265.1 uncultured Bacteroidota bacterium | reverse complement strand
TTAATAAAACTTTGGCATTAACAGCGATGCCTCGGGGATTGGAAATTTGAATCCAAACCGTTTGATTCACTATCTGCTCCTTGATGTTTACTTCTTCGTTAGGTTGTGTCTCTAGATTGTAATTGATGTCGAGACCTGTGATACGTTTATGCAAGTCATCGGGCAGAACATCCGAAATCCATCGCAGATATTCTGCGTTGTTCACATGTTGGTTCTTGTCAATGGAAGAATATGGTGCGTTGAACGACAATACAGAAACCATATCGGCGGGCATCGCCAATTTCTCTGGTACGACATCTACAGACTTCCTGTCATGATTCTCGTAATTGTCCATTTCGCCGCCTATCCGGCACACTTTGCGCGTATTGAAGTCAATAATGACCCAATTTGACGTGCAGGCCACAAGAACATTATTCTCTGCATCCAATATCTCACACTCTCGAAAGGCCATCAATCCGTCAGTGCCTCGCGACCATGTACGATAAATCACAGGTTCTTCAATATTAGGAAATCGACGAACGACGCGATAACAAATGCGAGACAAAACCCAGGCCTTGCCGCGTGATGCAAGTTGTTCGGTGCCGACACCCAGGTGCATGCAGTGCATCTCCGCCGCTTCTTGGAACAACTGAGCCATGCCTTGCAGCGAGAGTTTACAGTTACGGTCGCTGAGGTATGTGTAGACAGTGAAAGGTACAGTAAAGAACATGGTTTACTCTTTTTCTCAAATGAGAGGTATTACATCCTTTCTGGAACATCAATACCCAGAATATTCATTGCATTCTTGATTGTTTGAGCCACTACGGCACACAAGCATACTCTAAATCTTTTAATGTCGCTGTTTTCTTCCCTTAGAATCGGAGTATCCTGATAAAAACTGTTGAATGCTTTGGCCAAGTCATAGGTGTAGTTGGCAATCATTGCTGGGCTGTAGGACGCTGCTGCTTGTTCGATGGCCGACGGGAAATCGTGGATTTTCTTTACCACTTCACGCTCTTTGTCGTTCAAATCGAGATGGTTGACCACTGAGGAAGTATTTGCAAGAGAGCATCCCTGTTCTTCTCCTTTGCGGACGATAGAGCGGATGCGTGCATGAGTGTACTGTATGAAAGGACCGGTATTGCCGTTGAAGTCAATGCTTTCGGCAGGATTGAAGAGCATATTCTTGCTCGGATCCACTTTGAGGATGAAATATTTCAGCGCGCCCAATGCCAGCATGTGGTACAGCTCTTGCTGCTGTGCTGGTGTCAGGTCATCGTTCTTGCCGTGCTCCTTGCTCATTTCGGCAGCCGTCTGCTCCATTTCTGCAATCAGGTCGTCGGCATCAACAACGGTGCCTTCGCGTGATTTCATCTTGCCATTGGGCAATTCCACCATGCCATAAGACAGATGGTAAACGTTGTCGGCCCAATCAAATCCCAATCTACCAAGAATAATCTTCAACACCTTGAAATGATAGTCCTGCTCATTACCGACAACGTAGATGAGTCGGTTGGCGCCAAAGTCATTGTGTCGCAGCAAGGCGGTACCCAAGTCCTGAGTCATATAGACCGACGTGCCGTCTTTGCGCAGCAGCACTTTCTGGTCGAGTCCTGCATCGGTAAGGTCGGCGCATACGGCACCGTCCTCGCGACGATACAGTACGCCCATATCCAATCCTTTTTGGACCAACTCTTTGCCCAGCATGTAGGTCTGCGATTCGTAGTAGACTTTGTCGAAACTCACGCCCATCTTGGCGTAGGTCTCGTCGAAGCCCGCATACACCCAGCCGTTCATTTTATGCCACAAAGCGCGAATCTCTTCGTCGCCTTCCTCCCACTTCTTCAACATATTCTGTGCTTCAATGAGCAGTGGCGCCTGTTTCTTGGCGGTCTCCTCGTCCATAGAAGGATTGGCTTGCTGCAGGTTCTTTACCTCTTCCCTGTAGTGTTTGTCGAACTCGACGTAGTATTTGCCCACCAGGTGGTCGCCTTTCATTCCCGAGCTTTCGGGAGTCTCACCGTTGCCGTATTTCAGCCAGGCCAGCATGGACTTGCAGATATGGATACCTCTGTCGTTGACGAGGTTGACTTTCTTGACATTGTTCCCGTCGGCGGCCAGCAGCTGCGACACCGACCAGCCCAGCAGGTTGTTGCGCACATGTCCCAAGTGGAGCGGCTTGTTGGTGTTGGGTGAAGAGTATTCCACCACGACAGGCGCGGCGTCGGCTTGGGGTGACTTCAGACCGAAACGGTCGTTGCCCAGTATGCCGCCCACGAAACGACACCAGTATTCGTCGGCGATGACAAAGTTGAGGAAACCCTTGATGACATTGTAGGAGGTCACGTCGGCCACGGTATCTTTCACCGCCTGCCCCAATTCGTTGGCCACTTGTTCGGGCGACTTGCGTGCCTGTTTCACGTATGGGAACACAACGATTGTGTAGTCGCCTTCGAATTCCTTCTTGGTGGTTTGCAGTACCACGCTCTCGGGTGCGGCGTTGATGGCATAGAGTCGGTCGAGCGCCTGCGCCACGGCCTGTTGCAGTTCTTGTTCTATCATATTAATATTGTATAGTGCGTTGCTTTCCTATTCCTGGAAGAGCAGACTTCTTTTTTCGTTCACTTGTTGTTTGGGCATCCAGGGCGGGTTGAGCATGATGCCTGTCGAGGGTGCCGGTGTCACGTCGTAGTAGACTTTGCCTTGCGGGTCGATGAGCACGAACCAGGGATAGCTGCACACGCCGAACTGCCGCAGCAGGTCGAAGTTGCCGTTGAAGTGCAGCCATGTCCAGCTGTAGCGGTCGCCGTGTTTGGAGTTCATCAGGAAGTGGTACATCTTCTGGAACTCGCGGTCGCACGCTATGGTGACGAACTCGATGCTGTCGCTCATGCTGTAGACGGTGTCTTTGAAATGGGCCATGGTCTCTATCTCGCCTATCGAGTTGGGGTCGTCCACGCGGGCAAAGGAGAGGTAGACCCACATGCCACGCATCGAGTCGAGTGACACCATGCGTTTCTCCACGTCGGGCAGCTCGAACGGCTGCACTTTGTAGCCCTCCTTCACGTCGTTGAAGCTCTCCAGCAGGTTGCGGGCAATGACTTTGTGGTCGTTGAACTTGGACTGTTCGCCAATCATCTCCACCATGCGCTCCACTTTCTTGGGGTTGTAGTAGTGGAAGTTGTAGCGGGCCTCCTTCAGCGCCAGCAGTGCCGCCAGTTCGCGCACCTGTTCGTGGCGCAGCAGCGGGTCGACGCCCAGCGAGTCGATGAACGTCCGCAGGTCCAGATTGTCAATCCAGCTGGCCAGCCGGTGCACCGACACGTAGCGGCTCCCTTTCGAGACGGTGTTGCCGTAGAGCGAGGTGAAGAGCGACATGTAGTTCTCGTCGTAGCACAGCACGGGGTGTTCCTTGATGTAGCGGTTGAAGACGCTTTTGCGCGAGCACATCCGCATGTCGAGTTTCATCTGGGCGAGCGTGTACTCTTTGTAGCGGTTGAAGAATGGGCAGCCCTCCACGTCGGGACAGAGGCGGTTGACCACCAGCACCAAGCTGTCGAAGTACTGCTTGCGGGGGCGGTAGCGCTGGTCGAAGGCGGCGCGGTGGCCGAGCAGGTATTGCGACACGACGCCGTCGAGCCGTCCCACCAGCAGGTTGATGTCGTCCTTGGGCAGGTCCATGAACTGCAGCGGCAGCGTCACAGGGTCGAGGAAGACGTTCTTCTGCTCGTCGATGTTCCAGTCGAACTGCGGGATGGCCACCTTGTAGTCGCGCCCCGGCTCGACGTAGAACGACTGCGAGTAGTTCTCCACCTGCATGAACACCAGCATGGGGTAGTTGGTGTAGCAGCGCAGCGTGAAGCTGTGGTCTTCGCCGATGCGCTGGCGGTCCAGAAGCACTTCCGACTGCGAAATCTTGTCGGCATAGCGGTAGAGTTCCACCACCTTGCCCTCGGCGTTGGCCGCGGTGCCGATGATGGTGATATTCTTCTGTGCCACAACGGTGTTGGCTACCAGGAATAAAGTGGTGATTAAAACGATGATGTGCTTCATAGGCGTGTGCTTTGCTGCTGCATTTCGGCTGCAAAGATAGCAAAATTCCCTCACACGGCGGCACTCCGCGCCCCAAAGTTGTCAACATTCCGCACGGTGGCACCCCCGCCCTGCGTTGCGCGGTGGAAACGAGTGCGTTACTCGCCGATGTCGCCACCGTTGTCGCCCGAGTCGGGAGTGTCGGTGGGTTCGGGGGCGAGGTCCTCGTCGTCGTCGGACACCTTGGCCCACGCCAGCGTGGCGCCTTTGACGGCCTGCTGCACGTCGGCGGCGGGTCGGAAGTATAGCGACGGATGCACGTCGGACAGCTGCAGGGCATCCTCGGAGGTCACCCAAGCGCTTGTGCACGAGGGATAGAGACGTCCCACGGGACCGAGGTCGACGATGTAGCCCTGCTTGAGCATCGCCGCCACGCTCTCCATGCAGAGTTCCAGCGTCATCTTGGCCTCTACCTTGTGGATGGTCGTGTTGTGGCACGCTTCGGCGACGATGTCCTCGAAGTCGGCTTTGCCGTTGGTAATCACGCGGGCTGCATAGCCCATTGCCCTGGTGTGCGGGTTGTAACGTTTGGACCTCGCCACTTTCAGTTTCAGTTTGGCCATAGTATTGTTTTTTGA
>CACXCY010000240.1 GCA_902766265.1 uncultured Bacteroidota bacterium | reverse complement strand
TGCGCATCGGCGACAGGACGGTGCGCAAGGTGGTGGTGATAAGATAGGGATTAGTGCCACATACATTTCTGAAATCATGCCCGTGACGACATCCGTTGTGGGCATGATTTTCTTTTTGTGCGGCGGTATGTAAGGAAATTATCGTATCTTTGCATTTCCAAACAACATTAAACTGAACCATGAGAAAACTCTTCATCTCACTGCTGTTTGCAGTGCTGCCGCTGGCCATGATGGCCGACGAGGGCATGTGGATTCCCATGCTGCTCCAAAAGAACGAGGCCGATATGCAGAAGGCGGGTATGCGCATCACTGCCAAGGACATCTACGATATCAACCACGCTTGCCTCAAGGATGCCGTCATACTCTTCAACCAGGGCTGCACGGGCGAGTTTGTCTCCGACCAGGGACTGTTTCTCACCAATCACCACTGCGGCTACTATTACATCACCAGCAACTCCACGGTGGAACACGACTACCTCACCCACGGCTTTTGGGCCATGAGCCGTGAGCAGGAGATACCCTGCCGCGGGCTCACCGCCACACGCCTGGTGCGTATGGAGGATGTCACGGCGCAGGTGCTCGAAGGCGTCACCGACCAGATGTCGGAGAAGGATAGGGCGGCCATCATCAGCAAGAACATCGAACGCATCTCCGCCAAAGCCGTCGAGGGCTCGCACTACAAGGCCGTTATCAAGCCCTTCTATTACGGCAACCAGTATTTCATGTATATCAACGAGGTCTTCACCGATGTGCGCCTTGTGGGTGCACCCCCCTCCAACATTGGCAAGTTCGGCGGCGACACCGACAACTGGATATGGCCCCGCCACACGGGCGATTTCTCCATGTTCCGCGTCTATTGCTCCCCCGACGGCAAACCTGCCGCCTTTAGCTCCGACAATGTGCCCTACAAACCGCTGAAGCATCTCACCGTATCGCTCAAAGGGCTGAACGAGGACGACTTCACCTTTGTCTTCGGCTACCCTGGCAGCACACAGCGGTATGTGACCAGCGACGCCATGCGCATCTCGGCCATCGAGGTGAACCCTATCCGCATCGCGCTGCGCGACATCCGCCTGAAATACTACAAGGACGCTATGGAGCAGAGCCCCGCGCAGCGCCTGAAATATGCCAGCAAGGTGGCAAGCATCGCCAACGGATGGAAGAAATGGCAGGGTGAGACACTGGGCATCGAACGCCTGCAAGGAGTGGCGAAGAAAGAGGCGTATGAGCGTCAGTTCCAGAGATGGGCCAACGACAAGCCCGAATACCGCGATGTGCTCCCCCGTCTGCACCAAGCTTACGCAACGCTGCATCCCATCACGATAGAACGCACCTATTTTGACGAGGCCGTCAGGTCGAGCGACCTGATGCAGCGGGCCGGGCTCATGTACACCCTCCTGTACGGTGCTACGAGCGACAGCGCCAAGCATGCATGGGCAGGAAACTTCGCTAAACAACAGGACAAGTATTTCAGCGATTTCGACAAGCATGGCCCCATAGACAAAGGCATCTTTGTGGACACCTATATCCTGATGTGGAAAGCCGGCTATGCCCCCTATCTGGGCAAAGAGGAGTCGGCGGTACGCAAAAAGCTGGTGACGGCCTTCGACAAGAGTATCCTTACAAATAAAGACCGTCTGGTGAAACTGCTCTCCGACTACACTCCCAAGCAGGGCAAGAAACTGGAGAACGACCCGGCGGTGGCTCTGTTCAGCGAGGCCTACAGTTATGTCTACCACAAAGACAACAAGCTGCAGATTCACGACAGCATCGCCTACCATGTGGTACCCGCTTTGATGCGCACCTATGTGAAGGGCATCATGGAGAAAGACCCCGATGTGAACTATTTCCCCGACGCCAACCTGACGCTGCGTGTGGCTTACGGCGCTGTGAAGGGTTTCAAACCCAAGGATGCCACATACTATGTGCCTTACAGCACCCTTGCAGGCATCATGGAGAAGGAGAACCCCGACATATACGACTACGTTGTCGAACCGCGTCTCAAAGAGTTGTACCGCACCAAGGACTACGGCCGCTATGCCGACCGCAACGGCGATATGCCCGTCTGTTTCCTTACCACCTGCCACACCACGGGAGGCAACAGCGGCAGCCCCGTGTTGAACGCCGACGGCCAGCTGGTGGGTGTCAACTTTGACCGTTGCTGGGAAGGCACCATGAGCGACCTCCTGTTCGACCCCAACTACTGTCGCAACATCTGTCTGGATATCCGCTACTGCCTCTTCATCATCGACAAGTTCGCCGGCGCCCGCCATCTTGTCGATGAGATGACTATCGTGCAATAGCATCAGGCAGCAGTCGGCCATTTCCGCGCTTCCTGCGGGACTTTTACCACGGAAACTGCAATCGATTCATGGTCAATAATTTGGGGAGATTATGTGAGCATAAAACGTGAACATCATATCTTGTTGGAACTGACCATAATAGTGTCTATTGGTTTTGCTCCCCTTTTGCTCCCGTATGTTCGATTTCATCGCTCGTTTCCCCGCCTCGGGATATAAGCAAGCTTTTCTCCACTCGGCTTACGAAAACGTTCCCGTTTTGGGTGACTCTAACGTAACAGTAGGTTGACTATACCCTGCCTCTTGCTTCGCGATGCTTAAACTATGGCCACGGTGCAGCCATCCTTTATCGGGCAGGGGACCATCAACGGCACCTCGATGCTATTTTGTGGCAAATCAATTTATGGTCAATCATATGTATACGAGAATATAGGCGAACATGAATTGCATTATCAACGTAATTATCCAAGTGGTCGATTGCGGAAGAATCCGCCGTGAATGGAGGGGTTGTTTTGGGGCCGATGCAACAAGTTATCCACCGAAATGGGGTGCAAATTGCATTCTGTAAAATGTTATACGATAGTGGCTACAAAATAATTTAACTTTTTTTAATAACAATTTAAAGAGAGCTTCTTGGTCAGTCTCCGAAAAGGTTGTATTTTTGCACTCCATTTTGTGGGCAAAGTATGCGCGCAAAGAGAACGGAAAATATTAATAATTAAAGTAATATAATCAAAGTAAAACAATGCCAACAATTCAACAATTAGTTCGCAAAGGACGTCAGAAGATGGAATACAAGAGCAATTCACCCGCACTTGATTCCTGTCCGCAGCGTCGTGGCGTCTGCACCCGTGTTTACACCACAACCCCCAAGAAACCTAATTCGGCAATGCGTAAGGTGGCGCGTGTGCGTCTGACCAACCAGAAGGAAGTCAACGCCTACATTCCTGGTGAGGGTCACAACCTGCAGGAGCACAGCATCGTGATGATTCGCGGAGGCCGTGTGAAAGACCTTCCGGGTGTGCGTTATCATATCATCCGCGGAGCTCTGGATACCTCCGGTGTCGACGGTCGTCGTCAGCGTCGTTCGAAATACGGTGCCAAGCGTCCGAAACAGGCAGCCAAGTAACAAGTAAATTCATTGATTAGCGATTCTTGGCAGTCGTGAGGCCGCCAGACGATTATTGAACTTAGAAACTTAGAAAGAAATGAGAAAAGCAAAACCCAAGAAGAGAATAATCCTTCCGGATCCCAAATACAACGACACCCTCGTTACGAAGTTTGTCAACAACCTGATGATGGGTGGCAAGAAGACCACGGCCTACAAGATTTTCTACGAGGCCATCGACGTTGTCAGCGACCGTACCAAAGAGGACGGTCTCGAGGTTTGGAAAAAGGCCCTCAGCAATGTCACTCCTTCGGTGGAGGTGCGCAGCAAGCGTATCGGCGGTGCCACATTCCAGATTCCTACGGAGATCCGCCCCGAGCGCAAGCAGAGCATAGGCATGAAGAACCTCATCACCTTCTCCCGCAAGCGTAGTGAGAAGACGATGGCTTTGAAACTCGCCGCCGAGATTCAGGCCGCCTATAAGGAAGAGGGTAGCGCCTTCAAGCGCAAGGAGGAAATCCACCGTATGGCTGACGCCAACAAGGCCTTCTCGCATTTCAGAGCTTAAGATAATATATAATAGGTTTTATACATTATATATTGCAAGAATAACAACCCACAGATGTCGGATCTCCACTATACACGCAACATAGGCATCATGGCCCATATCGACGCCGGCAAGACGACGACGACGGAGCGTATTCTCTTCTACACGGGTAAGAACTACAAGTTGGGAGAGACTCACGAAGGGTCGGCCACGATGGACTGGATGGTGCAGGAGCAGGAGCGTGGTATCACTATCACGTCGGCTGCCACCACCGTGTACTGGGATTGGAAGAACAACCACTACAAGTTCAACATCATCGACACTCCGGGGCATGTGGACTTCACCGTTGAGGTGGAGCGCTCGCTGCGGGTGTTGGACGGCGCTATCGCCATCTTCTGTGCTGTGGGCGGTGTGGAACCTCAGTCGGAGACCGTATGGCGTCAGGCCGATAAATACAAGGTGCCCCGCATCGCTTTTGTCAACAAGATGGACCGTGCCGGTGCCGACTTCTTCTCGGTTGTGAAACAGATAAAGGAACGCTTGGGTGCCAACCCTGTGCCCATCGAGATTCCTATCGGTCAGGAAGACCTCTACAAAGGTGTGGTCAACCTGATTACCAACAAGGCCCTTATCTGGGACGAGGCCTCGAACGGACAGAAGTTCTACGAGGTGCCTATGCCCGAGGACTTGAAGGACACCGTGGCCGAATACCGTCAGATGCTCATCGAAGGTGTGGCAGAGGAGAACGAAACCCTGTTGGAGAAGTTCATCAACGACCCCGACTCCATTACCGAAGATGAGATCGTGGCCGAGATACGCAAGGCAACACTCGAACTCCGCGTGGTTCCTGTGATGTGCGGTGCTTCGTTCAAGAACAAAGGCGTGCAGACCTTGCTCGACGCTGTGGCCGCTTTCCTGCCCAGCCCGCTGGATATGAAAGAGGTGGACGGCATCAATCCCAAAACCGAGAATCCGGAAAGTCGCGCCATCGACCCGACGGCTCCTTTCTCGGCGCTGGCCTTCAAGATTGCTACCGATCCTTATGTGGGACGTCTCTGCTTCTTCCGCGTCTATAGTGGCGCACTGGAATCAGGATCGTACGTATACAATGCCAATACGGGCAAGAAGGAACGCATCTCGCGCATCATGCAGATGCACTCCAATAAGCAGAACCCGTTGGACCGTATCGAAGCCGGCGACATCGGAGCGGCCGTGGGATTTAAGGAAATCCGCACGGGCGATACCCTTTGCGATGAGCGCCACCCCATAGTGCTGGAGTCAATGAAGTTCCCCGATCCGGTGATTAGCATCGCCGTGGAGCCGATGACCACCGCCGATATGGACAAGCTGGAGGCGGCATTGATCAAGTTGGCCGAGGAGGACCCCACTTTCCAAGTGAAGACCGACGAGGTCTCGGGACAGACCATCATCAGTGGTATGGGCGAGCTGCATCTGGATATCATTCTCGACCGTCTGCGCCGTGAGTTTGGCGTGGAGGTGAACCAAGGCCGACCCGAGGTGGCTTACAAGGAAGCTATCACCACAGCTGTGCAGCATCATGAGATATACAAAAAACAGACGGGCGGCAAAGGCAAGTTCGCCGACATCCTGTTCGAAATTGGACCTGCCGACGAGGGCGTCGTGGGATTGCAGTTCGTCAATGAGGTCAGGGGCGGAAATATTCCCAAAGAGTATATCCCTGCTATAGAGAAGGGTTTCAAAGAGGCCATGCAGAACGGCGTTTTGGCAGGTTATCCCATGGACAGCTTGAAGGTGCGCGTCATCGATGGGTCGTTCCATCCGGTGGATTCCGACCAGCTTTCCTTCGAAGTTTGCGCCAAAATCGGTTTCAAAGAGGCCTGTCGCAAAGCCAAGCCGGTGTTGCTGGAACCGATGATGAAACTTGAGGTTCTCACCCCGGATATGTATGTGGGCGATGTTACCGGTGACCTGAACCGCAGACGCGGAATGCTTGAAAACATCTCCGCCAAAGTGGGGGTGCAGGCAATACACGCCATCGTTCCGTTAGAGCAAATGTTCGGTTATGTCACCGCCTTGCGTACCATCACTTCGGGACGGGCCAACTCCACGATGGAGTTCTCCCATTATGCCGAAGTGGGCAAAGATCAGCAGGACGCCATATTGAAAAGCAAATATATTTATAATTAAAAATAGTTCACAAACACCTTAAAACCGTGAGTCAAAGAATTAGAATCAAACTGAAATCTTACGATCACAACCTCGTGGACAAATCCGCAGAGAAGATTGTAAAGACCGTCAAAATGACGGGCGCAGTTGTCAATGGTCCTATTCCGTTGCCAACTAACAAAAAGATTTTCACTGTCAACCGTTCGACTTTCGTTAACAAGAAGTCGCGTGAGCAGTTCGAACTCAGCACGTACAAGCGTCTGATGGACATCGAAATCAACGATCGTGCCAAGACCATCGATGCGCTGATGAAACTCGAGCTCCCCAGCGGTGTAGACGTGGAAATCAAAGTGTGACAACGTTCAGCCAATGTTTTATAAATATGCTGAATTAAACAATTAACAACAATCCAAAAAAAAGAAATGTCAGGATTATTAGGTAAAAAAATCGGAATGACCAGTCTTTTTAATGCCGACGGCAAGCAACTGCCGTGCACAGTGATTGAAGCTGGTCCTTGTGTAGTGACACAAGTGAGAACCATCGAGAAGGATGGTTACGAAGCCATTCAGCTGGCTTTTGGTGAGAAGAAAGAATCTCACACCACCAAGGCAATGAAGGGCCATTTTGCAAAGGCCAACACAACCCCCAAGCGTTATCTGCAAGAGTTTAGCCGCTTTGAGGAAGGCCACAAGAAAAAACATGGTGAAGTACTCACTGTTGAAGTATTCCAGGAAGGCGAGTTCGTGGATGTATCGGGTACCTCCAAGGGAAAAGGATTTCAAGGCGTTGTGAAGCGTCACGGTTTCGGCGGTGTTGGGGACCTCACTCACGGCCAGCACGACCGTCTCCGCGCACCGGGTTCCATAGGCGCATCTTCCTATCCTTCCCGTATTTTCAAGGGTATGCGTATGGCTGGACAGACGGGCAACCATCGTGTCAAAGTCCAAAACCTCCAGGTGGTGAAGATTATACCCGAGAAAAATTTATTAATAGTTAAAGGTTCTGTACCGGGACCCAAAGGTTCAATCTTAAAAATAGAAAGATGGAGTTAAAAGTATATAACATCAACGGAAGCGAAACCGGTAGAACCATCACTCTCGACGATTCTATCTTTGGTATCGAGCCCAACGAGCACGCTGTCTATCTGGACTGCAAGCAGTATCTGGCTGACCAGCGTCAGGGCACGCACAAGAGCAAAGAACGCTCTGAAGTTTCGGGTTCTACCCGCAAGTTAAAACGCCAGAAAGGCACCGGTGGCGCCCGTTCGGGTGATATCAACAGCCCCGTTTTCGTGGGTGGAGGCCGTGTATTTGGTCCCAAACCCCGCGATTATCGTTTCAAACTTAACATAAAGGTGAAACGCCTGGCTCGTCGTTCTGCCTTGAGCGCCAAAGTAGCCGACAATACCATGACAGTGGTGGAGAATTTCAGCATGGAAGCTCCCAAGACCAAAAAGATGATCGAAATTGCCAACAATCTGAAGGTGGCCGACAAAAAATCGCTCTTTGTGATTGAAAATCAAAATAATTTCGTATCTTTGTCTGCTCGTAACCTGAAGAATGTAAAGGTTGTAACCGTATCACAATTAAATACTTATGATATAGTTAACGCAGCCAATATTGTCATTTCGGAAGGTTCGATTTCTGAAATTGTCCGTGTTTTGGCAACCAAATAAACCAGAGTGTAAATAAGAATTAAGATTTTTTAACGCGATGAATATTATAATAAAACCGCTCATCAGTGAAAAGATGACGAGGATTACCGAGGCGGCCGCAGCCCCTGTGCTTAACCGTATTCAGCGTAAGAAGGGCAAACCCGAACCGGTGGCTCATAATCGTTATGGCTTTATTGTAGACAAGAGGGCTAACAAGATTGAGATCAAGAAGGCCGTTGAGGATTTCTACAACGTTAAAGTCATTGACGTAAACACTATGAATTACGCGGGCAAGAGAAAATCACGCTATACCAAGGCCGGATTTCTCACGGGCCGTACCAATGCCTTTAAGAAAGCCATCGTTACCCTGGCTCCAGACAATACGATAGATTTCTACGCAAGCATCTAATCAAGAATGAACAGTGACGCCGTGGGGCACACTGTCGAATTAATAACCAATAGTACATCAGATAAACTGATAAACTGATAACAAAAGAAAAAAGAAATGGCTTTAAAAAGAATAAAACCGACAACACCGGGTCAGCGCCGTAAGATTGTTGTTACCAACGACGATATCACGACCAATGTACCCGAGAAACGCCTTGTGTACGGTCACCACAAAACCGGCGGACGTAACAACACTGGCAAAATGACTATGCGCTATATCGGCGGTGGTCATAAGAAATTGTACCGTTTCGTGGACTTCAAACGTGAAAAAGACGGTATCCCCGCAGTCGTGAAGACTATCGAGTATGACCCTAACCGCACACCACGTATCGCCCTCGTTGCTTATGCCGACGGTGAGAAACGTTACATTCTTGCTCCGCAGGGATTGAAAGTTGGTCAGACCATAATGTCGGGCAAAGGCGCTGCTCCGGAAGTGGGCAACGCATTGTTACTTGCCGAGATTCCATTCGGTACCCTCATTCATAACATTGAGCTCCGTCCTGGCCAAGGCGCCAAGATGGTGCGTTCGGCTGGTGCATATGCGCAGTTGATGAGCCGTGATGACAAGTATGCCATCATCAAGATGCCTTCGGGTGAGATGCGTATGATTCTCCAGGCCTGTCGTGCCACTATCGGCATTGTCTCCAATCCCGAGCACAACCTCGAGGTCGGTGGTAAGGCCGGTCGTAACCGTTGGCTGGGTCGTCGTCCTCGCAACCGCGGCGTTGTTATGAACCCTGTTGACCACCCGATGGGCGGTGGCGAAGGCCGTCAAACCGGTGGACATCCTCGTTCACGCAAGGGTATCCCGGCTAAGGGCTACAAGACTCGCGCTCCGAAGAAACAGTCGAGCAAGTATATTGTAGAAAGAAGAAAGAAGTAACAAACGATTAAAGTAAAAGAAAAAGATGAGTCGTTCATTAAAGAAAGGTCCGTATATTTTCCACAAATTGGAAAAGAGAGTAATCGAGGCACAACAGTCCAACAAGAAGGTTACTATCAAGACATGGTCAAGGGCATCTATGATTTCTCCCGATTTTGTAGGTCAAACCATCGCTGTCCACAACGGCAACAAGTTCATCCCTGTTTACGTTACCGAGAACATGGTAGGCCACAAACTGGGCGAATTTGCTCCCACCCGCATCTTCCGCGGCCATGCAGGATCAAAAGATAAAGCTAAAAAATAAAACATTGTAGAAAATGGGACGTAGAAAACATAATAGTGCAGAAGCACGCAAAGAAGCCAAAAAGACTTATTACGTAGCCAAGTTGATGAACAATCCCACTTCGCCACGCAAAACGCGTCTTGTGGCTGACTTAATAAGAGGCGTTGATGTGGACAAGGCCCTTGCCATTCTCCAATATAACCCCAGAGAGTCGGCTCCGAAAATGCGCAAGCTCCTCCTCAGCGCTATCGCCAACTGGCAGGCCAAGAATGAAGGCAAACGTTTGGAAGACAGTCAGCTTTATGTAAAAACAGTGATGGTTGACGAAGGTCGCACGCTTCGTCGTATGCGCACCGCACCTCAGGGTAGAGGATATCGTGTACGCAAACGTTCTAACCACATCACCATGGTGGTGGGTAGCCGCGTAGAAGAAACTGCCGCAGTTGCTCCCCAAACTGAAACAGAAGAACAAAAATAGTTAATTAAAAGAAGAATTTTAGAATGGGACAAAAAACTAACCCAATTGGCAACAGATTAGGTATCATCCGCGGATGGGACTCTAATTGGTATGGCGAAAAGAAAGGTAGAAAATTCGAGCAGAATCTTGTTGAGGATGACAAGATTCGCAAATATCTGAATGCTCGTCTCGCTAAAGCCGGTATTTCAAAAATTTATATTGAAAGAACCTTAAAGCTCTTAACGGTTACTATCAACACCGCTCGTCCGGGTATGATTATCGGCAAGTCGGGTGCTGAAGTTGACAAATTGAAAGAGGAGCTCAAAAAACTCACCGGCAAGGAGGTTCAGATTAATATCTCCGAAGTGAAACGCCCTGAGATGGATGCAGTATTGGTAGCTCAAAACATTGCCAAGCAGATAGAAGGTCGTGTGCAGTATCGTCGCGCCATCAAGACTGCTATTACCTCCACGATGCGTATTGGCGCTGAAGGTATCAAGGTATCTGTATCAGGTCGTATTGGCGGTGCCGAAATGTCGCGTACCGAGCATTATAAAGAGGGCCGTACCCCGTTGCACACCCTCCGTGCCGACATTGACTATGCACTGGCCGAAGCCCACACCACATATGGCCGTATCGGAGTAAAGGTATGGATTTGCCGTGGTGTCGTTTATGGCAAGCGCGAGCTGGTACCTTCCACTGTTGGTGGACAATTAGCCAACAAGGAACGTCGTCCGATGGGTGCTGGCGATCGTCGCCCCTCCGCTGGCGGACAGCGTCGCCGCAGCCCTCGTGCACCCCGTCCAGAAGGCCGTTAGTAATCGAAAGATGAGTACCGGCAAAGAAAACAAAAAAGAAGTAAAATCATCTTAAAAAGAAGAAGTAACAATGTTACAACCTAAAAAAACAAGATATAGAAAGCAGCAAAAGGGTAAAATTAAAGGTAATGCTTTCCGTGGCCACGAGCTGGCTTTCGGTACCTTTTGTATCAAGTCCCTTGAAACCTGTTTCATTACAGGTCGCCAAATAGAGGCTGCACGTCAGGCCGTAACCCGTCACATGAAACGTGAAGGCCAAATATGGATTCGTATTTTCCCGGACAAACCCATTACCAAGAAACCTAACGAGGTTCGTATGGGTAAAGGTAAGGGTGCCCCTGAATACTTTGTTGCTCGTGTGATGCCTGGCACAATGTTGTTTGAATGCGAAGGCGTTCCGATGGATGTGGCAAAAGAGGCCTTGCGTCTTGCAGCACAAAAGTTGCCCATCTCAACGAAGTTTGTCGTTAAAAGAGATTACATAGAAGAAGCATAATAAGAAGAGATATGAAAAACCAGTTAGTATTAAAAGAGCTTTCAACTGCTGAGCTTAAGGAACGCTTGGATGCCGAAAGAGCAATGTATCAGAAGATGCTGCTGACTCACGCTGTTTCCCCCATCGAGAATCCTAACAAAATCAAAGAAAGTAGAAAAAACATTGCTCGCTGCCTCACTGAACTTCGCGCTCGCGAAATCGCAGAACAAAGCAAGTAATTTTAAAATCCAAATCTAAGAAGATGGAAAGAAATTTAAGAAAAGAAAGAATAGGCGTTGTAGTGAGCAACAAGATGGACAAGTCTATCGTGGTTCTGGTGGAACGTAAGGTAAAGCACCCGAAGTACGGTAAATTCGTGAAGAAGTCCACTAGATTTATGGCTCACGACGAAAAGAATGAATGCAACATTGGCGACACCGTGAGAATCATGGAAACTCGCCCTCTGAGCAAAAACAAATGTTGGAGATTAGTTGAAATAACAGAAAGAGCTAAGTAATATGATACAACAAGAAACAAGAATGACCGTTGCCGACAACAGCGGCGCCAAGAGCGCTCTGTGTATTCGCGTACTGGGTGGCACAAAGAAACGCTATGCCTCCATTGGCGATACCATCGTTGTTGCTATTAAGGATGCACTTCCTTCCGGCAATATTAAAAAGGGAGCTGTTTCTAAAGCAGTCGTAGTCCGCACCAAGAAAGAAATCCGCCGTAATGATGGTTCATACATCCGTTTCGACGATAATGCATGCGTACTTCTTACCGCTACGGATGAATTGCGCGGAACACGTATCTTCGGACCCGTTGGACGCGAACTTCGTGAAAAACAATTCATGAAAATTGTTTCTCTTGCTCCTGAAGTATTGTAAATTTAGGATCGAAGTTGCTGCATTGGAAACTTAAAACATTAAAAGAAAAAAGAAAGACATGAAACTGCACGTAAAAAAAGGGGATACCGTCAAGGTTATCGCTGGCGATGACAAAGGTGCCATTGCCAAGGTTCTGAAGGTCTATCCCGAAAAGAATCGCGCCATCGTGGAAGGAGTAAACGTTAATAAGAAACATACCAAACCTAATGCAAAGAATACTCAAGGCGGTATCGTTGACGTTGAAGCACCCATCCACATCTCAAACCTGATGCTCGTCGAAGGAAAGACTCCTACTAAGATTGGTCGTCGCGTCGATGAAAAAACAGGAAAAATTGTTCGTTATTCAAAAAAATCAGGGGAGGAAATTAAATAATGACATACATTCCTACTTTAAAAACCAAGTATAATGAGGAGATAGTCCCTGCTCTGATGAAGGAGTATGGCTATAAGACCATTATGCAGTGCCCCCGTCTGAAGAAGATTACCTTGAACCAAGGTCTCGGGAAAACTGCCATTGCTGATAAGAAAGTCATTGATAAAGGTATTGAAGAGATGACATTGATTGCCGGCCAGAAGGCAGTGGCTACCAAGTCCAAGAAGGACATCTCTAATTTTAAATTGCGTCGTGGAATGCCTATCGGTGTCCGTGTGACACTTCGTGGCGAGCGTATGTATGAGTTCTTGGAGCGTCTCGTAACCGCATCCATCCCCCGTATCCGTGACTTCCGTGGTATCAACGACAAAGGTTTTGACGGCATGGGTAACTATACCTTTGGCATCGCCGAGCAAATCATATTCCCGGAAATTGACATTGACAAGATTGATCGCATTCAGGGTATGGATATCACCTTTGTGACCTCTGCTCAGACCGACAAAGAGGCAATGTCCCTTCTGAAACTGTTCGGATTACCATTTAAAAATCAACAAAAATAAGAAATAAATGGCTAAAGAATCAATAAAAGCAAGAGAGCGCAAGAGAGCAAAAATGGTGGCCAAATATGCCGCAAAGCGCGCTGCTCTAAAAGAAATTGTCCGTACTGGCGAACCTGAAGAGGTGGAGAAAGCAGTCATAGCTCTCCAGAAACTTCCTAAGAACGCTTGTCCTATCCGTCAGCACAACCGCTGCCAGCTCACTGGTCGCCCCAAGGGCTATATGCGTCAGTTTGGTGTATCTCGCATCAACTTCCGCGAAATGGCTCTGCAAGGTCTCATCCCCGGTGTAAAGAAGGCAAGTTGGTAGAAAAGAAATTATAAGACGTTAAACAATTAAAATTAACGAAAATGCTAACAGATCCTATTGCAGATTACTTGACTCGCATGAGAAATGCCATTTCTGCCAAACACAGAGTAGTCGAGATTCCTGCATCCAATTTGAAGAAGAATATTACGAAGATTCTGTTTGAAAAAGGTTATATCCTGAACTATAAGTTCGAGAATGAGGGTACCAAAGACCAATCTATTAAGATTGCTTTGAAGTATCACCCCGTAACCAAGATTTCGGCCATCTCCGACCTTAAACGTGTCTCGACTCCCGGTTTGCGTCGCTATGTGTCTGTTGACGAAATGCCTCGGGTAATGAACGGTCTGGGTATTGCCATCATATCAACATCCAAAGGCCTGATGACCGACAAGGAAGCCCGCAACCTCAACGTGGGTGGCGAAGTTTTATGTTACATCAGCTAATAAAAGAGAGGAGATTTTATAATGTCAAGAATAGGTAAACTGCCCATCGCACTGCCCAAGGGTGTCGAAGTCAAAATTTCTGACGACAATATTTTGACAGTGAAAGGTCCTAAGGGCGAACTCAGCCAAAAGGTAAACCCCGTCATCACGATGAAAGTTGAAGATGGACATCTCCATTTTGAACGTGCAACCGATTCCAAGGAACATAAGTCTCTGCATGGTCTTTATCGTGCTTTGGCCAATAATATGGTAATTGGTGTGTCGGAGGGTTTCAAGACCGTACAAGAAGTAATCGGTGTGGGTTATAAGGTACAAGCCAACGGACAAGTTTTGGAAATGGACCTCGGTTACAGCCACAAGATTTTCTTTGAGCTGGCTCCCGAAATCAAGGTCGAAACCGTAACGGAAAAAGGTAAGAACCCCGTCATCACGATGACTTCTTATGATAAAGAAGTGTTAGGCATGGCTGCAGCAAAGATTCGTTCCCTGCGCAAACCTGAGCCCTACAAAGGAAAAGGTATCCGCTTCATGGGCGAGGTCGTTCGGAGGAAAGCAGGCAAGGCCGCTGCTAAATAATAACAAATGGTTCAGCATCGCAGCATAGAGAAACGAAAAAGGAACAACGTATCTCGGACGGTGCAATCAAGAAAAACCAAAAACAATGGCAACAAAAAAAGATATAAGAAGACAGAACATTAAGTTCAGGATTCGTCATAAGATAAGCGGTACCCCTGAGATGCCGCGCCTGTCCGTCTTTAGAAGCAACAAGGAGATATACGCACAGGTTATTGACGATGTTAAAGGTGTTACACTGACTGCAGCATCCTCATTAGAGAAGGGTGTAGAAAAGAGTGGCACAAAAAGTGAAGTGGCAGCGAAAGTTGGCAAACTCGTTGCAGAGCGCGCATTAGCTGCTGGAATTAATACCGTTGTATTTGACCGTAATGGTTATTTATACCACGGCCGTGTTAAATCGTTGGCTGATGGAGCCAGAGAAGGTGGTTTAAAATTCTAATAAGTCATGGCAGAAGTAAACGTAAAAAGAGTAAAATCGAGCGAAATCGAATTTAAAGATCGTCTCGTAGCAATCAATCGTGTGACGAAAGTTACCAAGGGTGGTAGGACATTCAGTTTCTCTGCTATCGTGGTTATTGGAAACGAAAATGGCGTTGTGGGTTATGGCTTGGGCAAAGCTAAGGAAGTTCAAGCAGCCATTCAGAAAGGTGTTGATGATGCCAAGAAGAACCTTATTAAGGTTCCCGTTCTGAAAGGTACCATTCCTCACGAGCAGTGTGGAAAGTATAGCGGAGCCAAGGTGTTTCTGAAACCTGCTGCTCCCGGTACCGGTGTTATCGCCGGTGGTGCTATGCGTGCTGTTCTGGAGAGCGTGGGCGTTAAGGACGTGCTTGCCAAATGCAAAGGTTCTTCCAACCCCCATAGTGTGGTAAAGGCCACTATTAATGCTCTTCTCCAGATGAAGGATCCTTACATGGTGGCTCAGCTCAGAGGCATCACGCTTGACAAAGTGTTTAATGGTTAATTATAGGAGGCTAATACTATGACAGAAAAGATTTTAAAGATCAAACAGGTAAGAAGCATCATTGGCCGTCCCGAACGCCAGAAAAGAACAATGGCCGCTCTCGGTTTGCGCAAAATCAACCATGAGCGTGAAGTGAAAGCCACTCCGCAGATTCTTGGCATGATAGAGAAGGTAAAGCATTTAATTACCGTAGAAGAAGTTTAATTGAGTAGAGGTCGAAGGCCGTTTAGGCGGCTGGACTAAACATAAAAATACTAGAAGAAATGAATTTAAGTAATCTTAAACCCGCAGAAGGTTCCATCAAGCATAGCAAACGCATCGGTAGAGGACAGGGATCTGGCAAAGGTGGTACATCCACCCGTGGTAACAAAGGTGCAAAAGCCCGTTCGGGTTACCATAATAAGATAGGATTTGAAGGCGGTCAAATGCCTATATACCGTCGTCTGCCCAAGTTTGGGTTCAAGAACATCAACCGTGTTGAATACGTCGGTATCAACATTGATATGCTTAACAAACTTGCAGAAGAGAAGGGTATTACCACTTTCGATATCGAAGTTCTGAAACAGAACGGTCTTATCTCTGGCAAAGATAGAGTGAAGATTCTTGGTCGTGGTGAATTGAGCAAAGCCATCAATGTTACAGCCCATGCTTTTTCAGCCAAGGCAAAAGAGGCCATAGAAGCTAAAGGCGGTGCCGCCAAGCTGATAGAGGCCCCGAAAACGACTGAAGAATAATTTACTCAAGGTTGCTCATCCTTTATGGAATGGCAACAGTTTAAACAAATCTGTAATCAATGAAGAGATTTATCACGACTCTGAAGAATATCTGGTCCATTGAAGACCTACGAAAGAGAATACTTTATACCCTTGGGTTGGTGCTCGTCTATCGTATCGGGTCTTATGTGGTGTTGCCAGGTGTTGACCCTTCCCAGCTTCAAGCTTTACAAAAACAAGGGGATGATGGCCTTATGGGTCTGCTGAACATGTTCTCTGGTGGCGCATTTTCTAACGCCTCTATATTTGCATTGGGTATTATGCCGTACATTACTGCATCCATCGTGATTCAGTTGTTTGTGATGGTGATTCCCTATTTCCAAAAGATGCAGCGTGATGGCGAAAGTGGCCGTAGAAAGATGAACCAGATAACCCGTATGCTTACGGTTATTATTACCGGTTTTCAGGCCCCTGCCTATATCACGAATATGATGTACCAATTGGGAGCTTCCTCTACCGCTATCTATCCTTTCGACGGTAGTTCTCCTACAACATTCTTTTGGATTAGCAGCATCATCATCCTGATATGTGGCACATTGTTTGTGATGTGGTTGGGAGAACGTATTACCGACAATGGTGTTGGTAATGGTATATCCCTCCTTATCATGGTGGGTATTATCGCCCGTTTGCCATTCGCCCTTTCAACAGAGTTTGCTTCTCGACTGAATGAGGGTGGTGGTCTCGTAATGTTCCTCTTCGAAGTGGTGGTCTTGTTGGCTGTTATTCTACTCGTCATTCTCCTTGTTCAAGGTACGCGTAGAATTCCAGTCCAATATGCCAAACGTATCGTTGGTAATAAGCAGTATGGCGGTGTGCGTCAGTATATCCCCATTAAGGTAAATGCTGCTGGTGTGATGCCTATCATTTTTGCTCAGGCAATAATGTTCATCCCTATCACAGTAATGGGATTCTCTGGCAATAGCAGCTCCAAGTTCGCTATGGCTTTTGCCGATTTTAATGGTTTCTGGTATAACTTGGTATTTGCTATTCTCGTAATATTGTTCACCTATTTCTATACCGCTATCGCCATCAATCCCAATCAGATGGCTGACGATATGAAGAAGAATGGTGGCTTTATCCCAGGTGTAAAACCAGGTAAGAAGACAGCTGAGTATCTGGAGAATATTTTGTCCAAGATTACCCTCCCGGGTTCATTCTTCTTGGCTATTGTTGCTATCTTGCCTGCCATTATCCGTCTGTTTGGTGTCAACACACAGTTTGCCCAGTTCTATGGGGGCACTTCGTTGCTCATCATGGTTGGTGTTATTCTGGACACCCTCCAGCAGATAGAAAGCCATCTGCTGATGCGTCACTATGATGGACTCACCAAAACGGGACGTATTAAAGGCCGTACCTCTTTAAGCGTGCAAGCATAAGCAAATCGAATACTAAAGGAAATGATTCTGCTCAAGACAAAGGAAGAAATAGAGCTTATCCGTAAGAGCGCTCTACTCGTCGGCAGCACGATTGCCGAGGTGGGGCGTCATATACGGCCGGGCGTCACGACTGCTTTCCTTGATAAGATTGGCGAGCAGTTCATCCGTGATAATGGTGGTATTCCTTTGTGCAAGGGTTATGAAGGATTTCCTGCGGCATTATGCATATCTGTTAACGATGTGGTAGTGCACGGAATTCCGGGCGACCTTTTTATTAAAGAGGGAGATAATGTATCAATTGACTGTGTCGTTGAATTAAACGGCTATGTCGGTGATTCATGCTATACGTTTCCTGTTGGGGAAATAAGTCCAGAAATGCAGCGCTTGCTCCGTGTCACGAAAGAAGCTTTGTATATTGGTTTGAGCCAATGTAAGGCAGGTAATCGTGTAGGAGACATTGGTCATGCTGTTCAGCAGCATTGCGAGAAGAATGGCTATAATGTGGTTCGTGAATTATGTGGTCACGGTGTTGGCTTCAAGATGCATGAATCGCCAGATGTTCCCAATTTCGGAGTCAAAGGTACGGGGCCATTACTTAAGGAGGGTATGGTTATCGCTGTTGAACCAATGGTGTGTATGGGGTCGAAGAATGTCAAGTTCTCTCAAGAGGATGGGTGGACCTGTCGTACGAAAGACGGAAAACCTGCGGCTCATTTCGAGCATACTGTCGCCATTGGACAGTCAGGCCCTGATATATTATCCAGTTTTGAAGAAATAGAAAAACTATAACACCTAAAGAATGGCAAAACAAGCTTCCATACAATTAGACGGTACCGTAGTCGAATCTCTAGGCAACGCCATGTTTCGCGTAGAGTTGGAAAATGGCCACCAGATTATAGCACATATCTCGGGAAAGATGCGGTTGCACTACATTAAGATTCTTCCTGGTGACAAGGTGCAAATAGAGATGTCTCCTTACGATCTCACCAAAGGAAGGATTACATACCGTCACAAGTAAGTGGTTGGCGCAAGCCGTAAAGAGAAGAAAACAATAAAAAAACAATAAGAAAATGAAAGTCAGAGTTTCTGTAAAGAAAAGATCCCCCGAATGTAAAGTTGTTCGTCGCAACGGGGTGGTTTATGTAATCAACAAGAAGAATCCGAAGTTCAAGCAAAGACAAGGATGATCCTAATCAATTAACAAAAGATAAAATCAGTTTATGGCAAGAATTGCAGGTATTGACTTACCCAAAAACAAACATGGAGAGATAGGTTTGACCTATATCTACGGCATTGGAAGAAGCACCGCAAAAGAGATTCTCGCTAAAGCCGGAATCGACCCTGAGAAGAAGGTGCAGGACTGGACTGATGATGAGCAGAATGCTCTCCGTACCATCATTAACGATGAGTACAAGGTTGAAGGCGCATTGCGTTCAGAGGTTCAGATGAACATCAAACGTCTCATGGACATTGGTTGCTACCGTGGTGTCCGTCATCGTTTGGGTCTGCCGCTCCGCGGTCAGAGTACCAAAAACAATGCCCGTACGCGCAAGGGTAAGAAGAAAACAATCGCTAACAAGAAGAAAGCTACCAAGTAAAGTAATGTAGCACCAGCTGCGGATCAGAATTGACAAAGGAGCGGCTGGCAAACAAATGTAAAATCAAGCAAGTAAAAAATTATGGCAAAAACTTCTAAACCGACTAAGAAAAGAGTCGTAAAAGTTGAACCTCTTGGAAGAGCATGCATCTTTGCTTCTTTCAACAACGTTATTATTTCGTTGACTAATAATGCCGGT
>CACXCY010000239.1 GCA_902766265.1 uncultured Bacteroidota bacterium | reverse complement strand
GCCGCTCCATACGGTGAGGATTATCAACAGGGGTTTATAACTTTATTGAGCCAGTCGCATTTTTTTTTCTACTTTTGCACCAAACAAACAACACCATAATGAAAAGCACAAAAGAACTTCAAACAATTGCCACACAAATCCGTAGAGACATACTGCGCATGACCACCAACGCCAAGTCGGGTCATCCGGGCGGCTCTATGGGCACGGCCGACTGGTTTACGGCTATGCAATTCAATATACTGGACGCCGACCCTGCACGCTTCACCATGGGTGGCGACGGCGAGGATATGCTCTTCGTCTCACAGGGTCACATCACGCCAGTCATCTATAGCACCATGGCCCGCCGTGGCTACTTCCCCGTCAGCGAGCTGGCCACATTCCGCAAGTTTGGCACCCGCCTGCAGGGACACCCCTCCACGGCTCACAACCTGCCTGGCATCCGCATGGCCAGCGGCTCTCTGGGTCAGGGGCTCAGCGTGGGTATCGGCGCTGCACTGGGCAAGAAGATGACCAATGACAAGCATCTCGTCTATACTATGCACGGCGACGGAGAACTCGAAGAAGGGCAGATATGGGAAGCCGTCATGTTCGCCGGCGCCAAGAAGGTAGACAACATTATCGCCACCATTGACTACAACAACCAGCAGATTGACGGCACCACGTCGCAAGTGATGGACCTCGGCGACCTCAAAGCCAAATTCGAATCCTTCATGTGGACCGTTGTCGTCATCGAGAATGGCAACGACATGCAGCAGGTGCTCGACGGAATGGCTCAAGCCAAATCGCTGACAGGCAAAGGCAGCCCCGTATGCGTCATTATGAACACCAAGATGGGCTATGGTGTGGACTTCATGCAGGACACCAACAAATATCACGGCAGTGTGCTCAGCGCCGACGACCTGCCCAAAGCATTGGCTCAGCTGGGCGAGACCGAACTCGGTGACTTCTAACCCCATATCCTGACCGCAAACACACGATGAGACGCCTCCTAACCTATCTGTTGCTGTTGTGCCTGACGCTGCCATCCGTGGCTCAGAGCCGACAAAAGATTGAAGCACCCGTGGCCGACAAAACCCGCGTGCTTCTTATCCTTGACTGCAGCAACAGTATGTGGGACCGCTGGCAGAGCGACGCCAAGATAAAGGTGACACAGAAGGTATTGCTCAAATTCTTGGACAGCGTAGCCAACCAGAACAATATCGAAATGGGCATGCGTGTGTTTGGACATCTGAACAAGAAAGCCTACGGCACACGGCTCGAGGTTCCTTTCGCTCCCGACAACAACTACCAGATACAGAGCAAAATCAAGACTCTTGTGCCGCAAGGAGGTTGCACCATCAGCACCGCCTTGGAAAGTTCGCTCAACGACTTTCCCGCCACCGGTGCTTCGCGCAACATCATACTGATTATCACCGATGGAATGGACGATAGCGACGGTAGCATCTGCAATGTAGCCCGCCGCGTGCAGATGAGCGGTGTTATCGTGCAGACATTCATCCTTGGCATAGGCAATCCTGAAAATTTCCGCAACCGCCTGGACTGTGCCGGCAAATTCAGTTACATTCCTTACGAGGAGCAATACACTCAGGCACTCTACAACATCTTCCGTCTCTCGGAGGAGGAGGCCAGTGTGGTCATCAACATGCGTGACGAGGAGGGCCACCTTTACGAAACAGAGACACCTGTGGCGTTCTACGACAACCAGACACATGTGGTCAAATACACCACCGTCTACTCCATTGACGAACGCTACACCCCCGATACCATGGTTATCGACCCTTTGGTGGCTTACGACATCGTCCTCTTTACCAAACCGGCCATCACCATCAACAAACACCTGTTCGAGCCCGACAAGGCCAACACCCTCAACGTCACGGTGGAGCAAGGAATGTTGCGCGTGAGACACGAAGATCGCCGATCCATGATGACGGTGCCCAACTATCCGGTAATAGTACACCAACACGGAAAGAGCGAAGTGCTCAACATCCAACATATCGGAGAGCAGGTGGCCTATCTGGCTGGCGACTATGACATCGAGGTACTCAGTACGCCCGTGCTCAAGATGAGCAACGTAAATATACAACGCTCATCGAACACCGACCTCACCATCCCCATGCCTGGTACAGCCAATGTGCAGAAACCCAAAAACATCAGCACAGGATGCGTCTTCGCACTTGAAGAGGGCGTACTTTCATGGGTGTGCAACCTCAACCCCAACAAAACCACTGAACGGCTCATACTCATGCCTGGCGAGTACCAACTTGTGCTCAAACCACAGAGTACGACCAAATACACCGAATCCACTGTCAAACGCTTCCAGGTGGAAGCAGGCGAGACAACCAACATTATTTTCTGACAACCCCAATACGAAACAAAAAAACATATCATAATGAAACTATACGAAAACATACAATCCAAAGAATTACGCGCCGGTATGGGCGAAGGTCTGATAGAGGCCGGACGACAGAATCCCGATGTCGTTGCCCTAAGCGCCGACGTGAAAGGTTCCGTCAAAATGGACGGTTTTGCCAAAGAGTTTCCCGACCGCTTCATCCAGTGCGGCATTGCTGAAGCCAACATGACTGGTATTGCTGCCGGTCTCTCCCTCTGCGGCAAGATACCCTTTATTGGCGGCTTTGCAGAGTTCGTCACCGGACGTATCTACGACCAGATACGCCAGGTGGTGGCATACTCCAACAAGAATGTCAAGATATGCGGCAGCCACGCCGGTATCTCGCTGGGAGAAGATGGCGCCACCCACCAGACCATGGAGGACATCGGCCTCATGAAAGCATTGCCTAATATGACAGTTCTCACCCCATGCGACTTCAATCAAGCCAAGCAGGCAACCATCGCAGCCGCCAAGCACACTGGTCCTGTATATCTGCGTCTCGGTCGCTCCAAGATGCCCAATTTCACCAACCCCGATGAACCCTTTATTATCGGCAAAGCGCAAATGCTCAACGAGGGCAACGATGTTTCCATCTTTGCCTGCGGGCATCTCGTATGGGAAGCTCTTGAAGCAGCCAAGCTCCTCGAATCGGAAGGTATCAGCGCCGAAGTTATCAATATACATACCATCAAACCTCTCGACAAAGAAGCCGTCATTACCTCGGCACGCAAGACTCGCGCTGTTGTCAGCTGCGAAGAGCACCTAATAAACAATGGTCTCGGCGACAGTATCGCCCAAGTGCTAGCCATGAACTGCCCTACTCCTATGGAATACGTGGCCGTGGACGACAAATTCGGTGAGAGTGGCACACCTGATGAGATGTTGACCAACTATGGACTTCGTGCCAAAGACATCATCGCCAAAGTGCATGCTGTTCTGAAGCGTAAATAAACCATCCCTTTGGGGACAATCAATCCACCTTTACACCACACCCTATGCTATCGAAAATTAGACGTCTCCTAGCACTTCTTTGCGCATTGGCTCTGACACTCGAGGTCTCTGCACAACGATTCAATTACGGAAATTTTTGGAGTCACTGGTCAATCGGTGCTGAGGTGGGCTACGACATGCAGTCATTGCATCCCTCGCAGGGTAATGG
>CACXCY010000238.1 GCA_902766265.1 uncultured Bacteroidota bacterium | reverse complement strand
TGGCCTTCCTTCATCAATTTCGGCACGTAGGAAGTCTGTCCATACAGAATCGCCGTAGTTATCCCTGTTTAGCATGCTGATGCAGGTACGATAACCGAAATAGTTTTTCATTGCGCCTTGCCCTGTGTTGCCGTTGCCTGTTAATGGAGCTCCGCTGCCACCGTTGGCGCTGATATCGTAGTCCATGTGCACAGCTACTCCGCAGTTGTACATCAATGTGGCCACGGCGTTGATTTGTCCAGCCGATGAGCTGCTGCTCAGCTGTAGTGGCATGCTGTCCCATTCAAATGTGGTTTGGGAGAAATCCATGCTTAACGTACCATATTCAGGATGTGCGGAGGGAACATAAGAGGTGTTACCTGTACCGGTAGTGGGGTATTGCCAATAGTACATGACTTGCGCCATGGCTGTGGCTACGCATCCAGTGACACAACGTTCACGGGCAGTAGAGTCATAGGGACAGAGATTGTTGTAGCGGGGCGATTGGTTCCATCTTGTTGGCACTAAGGGACCAATGGTACGTAGATATTGGGGCTCGGGGGCATCTTCACCAACAAGGCGTGCCCACTCGCCTTCAATCTGGTTACCCGCAGGCAAGTCCAGATCTACGACAGTAGTGATTTCACGGCTGTATTGTGAAAGCCAGGCGTCGATATGAGGTGGAATGGGATTGGCAAAACCATTTTCTGGTGAGTAGGCCAGGATGGGGTGTACTCTACTGTCGCCTGCCACGATGACGAACCCCTCTCCGCTGTTACGTTCAAAGATGTATATGTTCGGATAGCCGCTGGGTACGGATTTCCATACATCTGCCTTGAGAGATGGGGTGTGGCGAATGCTTGACTGCCAAAAATTGACTGCCACTCGTTTTGCCGTCACGCTGTCAATAACAGCAGCATTCGAGGCGAAACTGCAGATTATGACTGCTATTAGAGACACCAATATCTTTTTCATATATGACTATTTATGTTATTTATATACAATTTCTGCCGTCTTAAAACATTGAGAAGACGGTATAATAATCAAGTTGCAAAAATAACAAAAAAAATCAGATAATTTATTATATCTGTAATAATTTGCAACTTTTTTGTAACTTTGCAAAAATATTTCTTTTAGACAATTACCGTCATGGAGCGATTTAATGGCAATGTGCGTCTTGTTATTGAAAGCCGACGACAAGTGGTGCGAGGCAAGCGTGAGAAGCGGGTTTCGGTCATTTCGGAGAAGCACTTTGATTCAAAAGGCCATCTGCTGGAGGAACGTTTCCGTCGCCGTAAACATATCAACCGTATTACATATACCTATAACAAGAGAGGCAACTGCATAGAGCGCTGTGAGTATGACTATGAGCATGTGCGTTTCTTCCGCTATCGTTACAAGTATGACAAGTGGGACAACCAGATAGAAGAGCAATGCTTCGACCCGGATGGGTCGTTGACACAGATGCGCACCAGCAAGTTCAATGCGGCTGGCAACGAGGTGGAGAAAAAGTTCAGGAAAGGTGAGACCGCCGAAGTGGTGAAGTACAAATACAATGATTCAGGTCTGTTGTTGGAGGAGCATCGGCAGGTGAACGGCAAGTTTGAATTGCGCTATGCCTATCGTTATGACGCCAAGGGTAATAAGACAGAAGAGACCTTCTTTGGACAGGACGGGACGGTGGAGACGATTTTATGCTCTTATAGCTACGATGTCGCTGGCAATATTGTGGAACAACAAATTATGAACGGTGACGGCAAGACGGTGTCGAGATATACTTTTTTGTATGATGCCGCCGGTCATCAGCTCCAGCGTTGCCAGTACGATGCATCGGGCGATTTCTCTGGCAGCAATACCTCCTATGACGCTAACGGCCACAAGATTGAGGAGCGTTGGTACAACAGCGGAAGCAAAAGTTGTGGCCGTACCACGTTCAAGTGCAACGATGCGGGACTGGTGGTTGACGAGGCCATGTATCATGGGACGTTGGATGCCTCCATCCAGGAGATTTTGCTGGACGGCAACGATGTGGTGCAGAAAGTCCGCTTTGTATGTAATGACGAAGTGCTCGATTATCAGCATATTCATCTCTACAATCAAGAAGGGGTGGAGATTGAGTGTACAGAGACACACTATGGTGCGGACGGTCGGGTGTCTCAGGCCAGCCATCGGCTGTTCACCTCCGATGGGTTGCTCAAAGAGGAGTCGCTCGGCGACGAGAAAGATTATTATTTCTATGATGATGAAGGCAACTGGGTGCGCAAGGAGGTCTTTATCAAGGGTATGATAACCGAGATTGTGGAACGCCAAATTGAGTATTGGAAAGATTGAACGCCACGCATCTACGGGGAATATGGGCGCCCATAAGATGAGGTTGCTTTAATATAAAAGGAATAATATATAATAAAACACAGTATATGAAAAAAGGATTGTTATTATTTGCCGTAAGTGTGTTGGCACTTAATGGTTTCAATGCTGCCGCTCAGGAGGCGCAACAGGAACAGCAGAAGAATATCCGTACCGGCTGGACCTTCGGGGCGTTGCCAAGCATCTCGTTCGATGCCGACCTGGGATTCCAGTACGGTGCGTTGAGCAACATCTATTACTTTGGCGACGGCTCCACCTATCCGGAGTATATCCATTCCTTCTATGTCGAAGCGTCCAACACCACCAAGAACTATGCATTGTTCCGTTTGGCGTACGATTCCAAGTATCTTATCCCCGACCATCGTCTTAGTGTGGATTTGAGCTATATGCCTGATGCCTTGTGCGATTTCTATGGCTACAACGGCTACCAGAGCGTGTTCCATTCCGAATGGATTGACGAGAAGGATGCCGCGTATTTCTCGCCGGCGTTCTATAAGATGAAGCGCGACATTTTCCGCTTCAGTGCCGACCTTCAAGGTCACATCACTGGCTGTTGGTATTGGAATGTCGGATTGGGCATCCTGAACTATGGCGTCGGTGGCGTCAATCTCGACAAGATATACGATGACACCACCATTACCGACACTTCGCTCTATTCGCTCTATGTGGAAAACGGCCTGGTCAAGGCCAACGAGAAGAACGGCGGGCTCAATCCCTACATCCACGGCGGTGTGACATACGACACCCGCGACCGTCAGCAGAACCCCCACAGCGGCATACATGCCGACGCCTTCCTGACCTACAACGCCGCTTTTGGCGACCAGAAGGAGTACAACAACATCAAGTTCAACGCTGCATGGCGTCATTATATCCCCGTCTTCGGCCAGCGTGCCACTTTCGCCTACCGTGCTGGAACACAGCTGCTCCTCGCGGGAGAGAGTCCCTTCTATGCCAACAACTACATGAACCAGCTCTATATGCAGCGGGCTATCTATGAGGGTCCTGGCGGAGCCAACTCGGTGCGAGGCATCATGCGCAACCGTATACTGGCCGACGGCTTTGCCTACGCCAACGCAGAGTTGCGCATCCAGCTCGTGCGCTTCAAAATCAAGAAGGAGAATTTCTACATCGGCATCAATCCCTTTGTTGACGGAGGTATGGTGCTGCAGCCCATGGAGGGAATCAAGGAGTTGAGCTTTGCCACCGACGACAACAGCCGTTTCCGCCAAAGTGTCGACCCCTTGCAGAGCATCTATGCGCCGCATTTCTCAGGCGGTTGTGGGTTGAAGATTGCAATGAACGATAACTTTGTGGTATCGGTTGACTGGGCCATGCCGTTCAAAGACCAGGACAACTACAAGAACTCGAACATATACGTCAAGATAGGGTATATGTTCTAATCTCACGAGCAAATGCACTTCGAATAGAATATAATGTGTAATTTTGCAGACGATAAATAAAGGAATACTAACGAAACAAATTGCCTATGAAACATTAAAGCATAAACAGTTATGCATATCATAGAATAGAAAATAGCGAAGTAGCTTAATCTGGTATTCTGAAAACTTCGACAACTTTCACGAATTCTCTCCAGACCGAAGCGACGGCGTTCCCGCGTTGAGCGTGGACTTGTACGTTGTAATTGGAGAGAATAGGTAGTCGAAGACCTCAGAATGCCGATGAAGACTTAAAAGTGCCAC
>CACXCY010000237.1 GCA_902766265.1 uncultured Bacteroidota bacterium | reverse complement strand
TATTACCAATGAGTCAGCGCTTTCCTAATCTTCTTGTGGCATTGATCGTAGGTGCATCAGATTTGTGTTGGTATGGTGCGGTGAGAAATTCCTTGCTGCTGTTCGCAAAATAATTCGTATCTTTGCATATTGCTATCTATGCAAACGGTACGTTATGGCAGAGAATAAAAACGATATTATTCAAGAGGTTACCAACGAAGACTACAAGTGGGGTTTCGTTACGGATATTGAAACCGAGACAATCCCAAAGGGATTGAACGAGGATGTGGTGCGTCTTATCTCCAAGAAGAAAGGCGAGCCGGAGTGGCTTTTGGAATTCCGTCTGAAAGCGTTCAGGCGCTGGATGGAGATGGAAGAGCCCAACTGGGGACACCTGCACTACGATCCGGTTGACTACCAGGATGTCATCTATTATGCGGCACCCAAGCAGCAGGAGAAAAAGAAGTCGCTTGACGAGGTTGACCCCGAATTGCTGGAAACTTTCAACAAATTGGGCATATCCCTCAATGAGCAGAAGGCATTGACCGGTGTGGCTTACGATGCTATCATGGATAGTGTGTCGGTGAAGACGACCTCGTCCGAACTGTTGGCCAAGAAGGGTATCCTGTTCTGTCCCATCAGCGAGGCGGTGCAGAAATATCCTGAATTGGTGAAACAATATCTGGGCAGCGTGGTGCCGCCGAGCGACAATTTCTTCGCCGCACTCAATTCGGCAGTCTTCAGCGACGGATCTTTCTGTTATATTCCCAAGGGCGTGCGCTGTCCGATAGAACTTTCTTCCTATTTCCGCATCAATGCGGCTAAGACGGGGCAGTTTGAACGTACCCTTATCGTTGCCGACGAAGGGGCTTATGTGAGTTATATGGAGGGATGCACGGCTCCGCAGCGTGATGAAAACCAGCTTCATGCTGCTATTGTCGAAATTGTGGCGATGAAAGATGCCGAGGTTAAGTACAGCACCGTGCAGAACTGGTACCCAGGCGACAAGAACGGCAAAGGTGGCATATACAATCTGGTCACCAAACGAGGCATCTGCAAAGGGTCACATTCCAAGATTTCGTGGACCCAGGTGGAAACGGGGTCGGCCGTCACATGGAAGTATCCAAGCTGTATCTTGCAGGGCGACGACTCCACGGCCGAGTTCTATTCGGTGGCTGTGACCAACAACTACCAGCAGGCCGATACGGGCACGAAGATGATACACATCGGCAAGAACACTCACAGCACCATCATGTCGAAAGGTATCTCGGCAGGCCATAGCCACAACTCCTACAGGGGGTTGGTGAAGATTAACCGTGGTGCGGAGAATGCCCGAAACTATTCGCAATGCGACTCGCTGCTTTTGGGCGACACCTGTGGTGCCCATACTTGGCCTTATATCAACGCCAACAATAGTTCGGCCATACTGGAGCATGAGGCCACAACGAGCAAGATTTCAGAGGAACAACTGTTCTATTGCCAGCAGCGTGGCATCAGTCCTGAGAATGCCGTAGGGCTTATCGTCAACGGATATGCAAAGGATGTCCTGAAGAAACTTCCGATGGAGTTTGCTGTTGAGGCGCAGAAACTATTGTCAATATCATTGGAAGGAAGCGTAGGATGAAAAAACTCAGCATGGAGGAACTTCATCGTCTCAGCGTCGACGAATTCAAGCAGGTGGAGAAGCTGCCGTTGACGGTGGTGCTCGACAATGTGCGTTCGCTGAACAATATAGGGTCGGTGTTTCGCACCAGCGACGCTTTTCGTGTGGAGAAAATCTGTCTGTGCGGCATCACGGCAACGCCGCCGCATCGGGACATACACAAAACGGCTCTCGGCGCGGAGAACGCTGTAGAATGGGCTTATTTTGGGGAGACGACCGACTGCGTGCGGATGCTCAAGGAGCAAGGATGCCAGGTGTATGCGGTGGAGCAGGTGGACGATAGTGTGATGCTGGACACCTTCCATGCACCCAAGAAGCGTACAGCGATAGTGTTTGGCAACGAGTTGGATGGGGTAGGGGACGATGTGCTGCCGCTGTGCGACGGGTGTATCGAGATTCCTCAGTTCGGCACCAAACACTCGCTCAATATCAGCATCGCGGCAGGCATTCTGATATGGGAGATGTGGAAACAACTGAAATAACAGCATAAATGAACCAGGAAGAGATAGAGCAGCGGGTGGCAGCGGCACGTAAGTTGCACCAGACGAGATACAACTGTGCCCAATCAGTGGCGTTGGCCTACAAGGATATGTTGCCTGTGGACGAAGAGACCTTGGCGCAGATGATGATGCCTTTCGGCGGCGGCATTGCCCGATTGAGGGAGGTGTGCGGATGTGTGAGCGCGATGGCCTTGGTGGCGTCGCATATTGAGCCCGAGCCGCGAGCCAACACCATGTTGGTGCAGTCGTTGGCAGCTGCTTTCAAGCAGGCCAACGGCGACATCGTCTGCCGTCGGCTGCTGGGACTCGACGGTCCCTTGCCCAACGGGCTGACCAAGAAACCCTGCACAGAGTATGTCGCTTGCGCTGCCCGTCTGTTGGGCGAAGCAATTGCAGCAAAAAACACAAAATCATGATAAAAGACAAGAAAGACATTGGCATACAGGTTGTCGAAGACAGCGGCAACGTGGCAGGCCGCATCGAGAAGAACCACATACTCACCCCCGGCGAGATGGGTGGACGGGCCCACATGTTTGCCCGTATCGACATACCGGCGGGCAGCATGATAAAAGACCACGCCCACGTCGACGATGCAGAGGCCTATTACATCTTGGAAGGCGATCTCACCGTGACCGACAACCAGGAGACGCGCGTGCTCCATCCGGGCGACGTGATGTTCACCGCCGACGGAAACCATCATAGCATAGCCAACCGCACCGACAAGCCAGGGTCGTTCCTGGCTATAATATTTAAATAGTATAGTCGTGACCCGTAAGCGCAAAATCATCAACGACCCGGTCTACGATGGGTTCTTGAGCATAGACGACCCTGTGATTCTCGCCGTGATAGAGCACCCGTGGTTTCAGCGGCAGCGTCGCATCAAGCAGTTGGGACTCACGTATCTTGTATACCCCGGAGCCATGCATACTCGCTTCAGCCACATGTTGGGTGCGCTGAACCTGATGGGTAGGGCTTTGGAGGTGCTGCGGATGAAAGGGGTGGAGATAACCGACGAGGAGT
>CACXCY010000236.1 GCA_902766265.1 uncultured Bacteroidota bacterium | reverse complement strand
GTTAAGAACGCTTCTGGGGTGCAGGGGGATTTAGCTTCTTGAACGTGTTCTCGGCAGCCAGCTGCTCAGCCGCTTTGATGGTGTAATCAATGCCCGTCTCAGCCGCCTCACCTCCAACGAGGACGCGCACCTCGTACTGCTTGCGGTCGTGACGCGTGGGCTGGATGACACGCACTATCTCAAAGGAAATCTTCTTGCTGTGCTTCTGTCCCCAATCGATAAGCTTGCCCTTGTAGTTCCAACCCGTGTGCTCCAACTCATCGATATCCATGTGGAGATTGATGATGCGCTGCTCGATGACACGACGGGTGAAATTGTAGCCACGCTCCAGATATATGGCACCCACCAACGACTCAAACGTGTTGCCGCCCATCGATTTGAACACCCCTTGCTGCGATCGGTCGTAGTGCACCAAGTCCAGCAGTCCCAGCTTGCGCGAGAGCATGTTAAGCGTGTTGCGGCTTACCATCTTGGAACGCATCTCGGTGAGAAAACCCTCACCCTGGTAGGGATACTTGCGGTAAAGGAACTCGGCAACGATGGTGCTCAGCACCGCATCGCCAAGGTATTCCAGCCGCTCGTTGTTAATCAAGTGCCCGTGACCAGCATTCTGCGACATGGACTTATGCGTGAACGCCACCCTATACAAGTCAACTCTGCGGGGAGTGAATCCCAGCGTGTTGCGGAAAAAGCTATAAAACTCGGGAGACTCTTTTTTGCGGAAGAACCACATTATCCGTTGTACTTGCGAAAAGCGAGAGAGACATTGTGCCCGCCGAAACCGAAAGCGTTGCTGATGGCAAAGTCGACGGAACGGTGCTTAGGTTTCCAAAATGTATAGTCAAGTTGAGGAAGCGCCGGGTCATCGGTAAAATGGTTAATAGTCGGAGGAACCACACTGTCCTTGATGGCAAGAACCGTAGCAATGACCTCAACGACGCCGGTGGCTCCCATGAGGTGACCCGTCATAGACTTGGTGGAGGTGACACTGATGTGAGGTGCATGCTCGCCAAAAAGATTCGCAATGGCACGTGTCTCGGAAACGTCGCCCAAAGGCGTTGACGTACCATGAGTGTTGATATGATCCACATCGGAAAGCTGCATCCCCGACTCGGCGACAGCAAGACGCATGGCCTCGGCCGACCCCTTACCATCGGGATGGGACGCCGTGATATGGTGGGCGTCGGCAGTGAGACCCGCACCCGTCATCTCTGCATATATCTTGGCGCCACGGGCTTTGGCGTGCTCCAGTTCTTCAAGTATAACACATGCACTACCTTCACCGAGGACAAAGCCGTCACGATCCTTGTCAAAAGGACGCGAAGCCGTCTGAGGGTCGTCGTTGCGAGTGCTAAGGGCCTGCATTGAACCAAAACCACCAATACCGCATTCCGTAATCGGGGCCTCGGCACCGCCAGTGACAATGACATCGGCCTTCGAAAGACGGATAAGGTTGAACGCATCGCTCACGGCAGCAGCTGAAGAAGCACAAGCAGCCACCACGCTATAGTTAGGCCCGCTGAAACCGTGTCTAATAGAAACGTGACCCGCACAAATGTCGGAGATAAACTTTGGAACGAAAAAGGGACTAAATCTTGGGATACCACTTACAGCATATTCGCTGCACACCTGCTGGAACGTGGTTACGCCACCAACACCGGAACCCCAAATAACACCTACGCGACTCTTGTCTATACGTTCATCGGTGAGGCCCGCATCAGCAATGGCCTCTTCTGAGACCACGATGGCATATTGGGCAAGAGGGTCAAGCTTGCCACTCTCCTTGCGGTCGAAATGCTCTAAAGGGTCAAAACCCTTGAGCTCACATGCCAACTGGCATTGAACTTGGAAGGGTCAAAGCGTGTTATGCGTGTAGCTCCACTTACTCCTCGGAGCATGGCATCCCATGTTTCAGGCGACGTTGCCCCCAAAGGAGTAAGTGACCCTACACCGGTGATAACGACTCTTCTCAAATTCATTATCTGTAGAGGAGACTACTGCTGCAGCTGCTGCTGTTCTTCAATGAAAGCGATAGCGTCTCCAACGGTGGATATCTTCTCAGCTGCTTCGTCAGGAATCTGAATATTGAATTCTTTTTCAAGATCCATTATCAGCTCTACGGTATCCAGGGAATCGGCACCGAGATCGTTGGTAAAACTGGCCTCGGGAGTTACGTCCTTTTCATCTACACCCAGTTTGTCAACAATAATAGCTTTAACTTTCGTTGCAATTTCAGACATTTTAATATTTTTTTGAGTTAAACAAGTTGCAAAGGAACGAAAAAAAAACCACATGGAGGCCAATTTTAACGACTTTTCTTTATGTTAAAAGATTTAAATATCTGTATAACAATCTTGTGATATTCCGATTTTTTATACACCAGTTGAGCAGAAAAATGATTTTTGTAGAAAATTTGGGGTTCATTCCGATTTAAATTCTTAATTTTGCACATTATTTCCATAGGGAAATATCAATATTGATATATTTATTTAACAATCATAGAATTGTATCATTTATGAAAAGATTGGCTCTTTTTGCGTCAGGCAATGGCACGAACGTGCAGCAAATAACAGAATATTTTGCGGAACGCAACCGCGGCATTACTGCCGACTGTGTAATATATAATAGAAAAGACGCCTACGTAGCCACTCGTGCCAAGAATCTGAACCTTCCGGCATTCTACATGAAAAAGGATGATTTCTATTCGGGCGATAAGGTGCTGAACCTGATGAGCGAGAGGGGAATTGACTATATTATATTGGCGGGGTTTCTTCTGTTGGTACCGCAAAATCTGATAGAGGCCTATCCTGAACGCATAATCAACATCCACCCTGCTCTACTACCAAAATATGGCGGACCTGGCATGTATGGACATCATGTGCATGAGACTGTAATAGCCCACCACGAACCAGAGTCCGGTATCACAATACATCTCGTAGATCAACAGTTTGACCACGGCCGAACTTTGTTTCAAGCCAAATGTCAACTAACATCTGCCGACACCCCCGACACACTGGCATCCAAAATTCACATGCTTGAAAAAGAATACTACCCGAGAGTAATTGAGCAGTTTGTGAATGGAGAATTCTAGTAAACCCAACAAATATGCGTATCGCTATCAACACACGATTGTTGCTCCCTGGACGGCTTGACGGTATCGGTTGGTTTACCTATGAGACTACACGCCGCATGGTATTATCCCATCCAGAAGTGGATTTCTTCTTGTTTTTCGACAGAAAACCTGACGCGGCCTTTATCTTTGCCAACAACGTTCATCCTGTAGTGCTCCACCCAAAGACTCGGCATCCTATATTGTGGTATCTTTTCTTTGAATGGAGCGTAAAACGTGCCTTGAAACGGTACAAGATTGATCTATTCCTTTCGCCTGATGGCTGGATGTCGCTTCAAACAAAAGTGCCGACACTTGATGTGATACATGACTTGAATTTCGAACACGCTGATGATTTTCTGCGCCCATCACATCAGAAATACATGAAATACTTTTTCCCACGCTTTGCCCACAAAGCAACACGAATTGCCACGGTGTCGGAATTTTCAAAAAGGGACATTGCATCCACCTACAACATTTCAACCGACAAAATCGACGTGGTTTACGATGGGGCGCACAACGAATATGTTCCCTGCAACGAAGAGGAACGTCAAACGACACGGGAGAAATACACCAACGGCTCTCCTTACTATATATATATAAGCACTATTTCCAAAAGAAAAAATCTTACAAATACATTGTTGGCCTTCAATCAATTTAAGGAAAACGACAAAGAAGACTATAAACTTGTGGTAGTAGGCGCACGCGTATGGTGGGACGGTGAGCTGAAAGAGGCCTACGACAATATGCAGTATAAAGGAGATGTGATTTTCGTAGGACGCGTAGAAGCCACTGAGCTATCCCGACTGTTGGGTGCTGCCCAAGCATTGGTGTACGTTTCTCTATTTGAAGGATTCGGTATTCCGATATTAGAGGCATTCTATGCTGAGGTGCCTGTGATAACATCCAACTGCACTTCGATGCCCGAAGTGGCTGGCCATGCGGCACTGCTTGTAGACCCAACAATGGTTGACGATATTGCCATGGCTATGCAATTAATCTCCAATGATGAACGGCGAGCTATGCAATTGGTGGAAGAAGGGCGACGTCAACGACAATTGTTCAGTTGGGAGCGCACCGCCAATCTATTATGGGAGTCTATTATAAAAACAGCCACGACATAACAACCCATCACTCTCCATAAAGCTGGAATATATTGATAACTGACGCCTATGAGCAAATCTTGGATTACCATACTATGTTTTCTGGTGCTAGCTATCCTTACAAAAGCCCAATCTAAGGTGGGGGAAGGTGAAAATTTGATAGACAATCCTTCGTTCGAGAGCCACCGCGAATGCCCACACAAAATTGATGCTTTGGGCACTATGACAATAGTAGAAGGTTGGTTCCAGCCCACTGCTGGATCAGCCGACTATTTTAACCTCTGTGGCACTCGCGACTGCTCCGTACCGCAAAACAAACTTGGAATACAGGAACCTCGTGATGGAATTGCGTATTGCGGCATATACTGCTCCAAACCTGAATACCGCGAATATCTCCAGACACAACTGAAACAACCTCTGGAGGCAGGCAAGGAGTATCGGCTAACATTCTATGTAAGTCTGTCAGAGTATTCATCTGGGACCATTGCCACTATTGGGGGGCTACTGACTAAGGAACGCCTGTCTGACACTACACGGAACATATTAATGAAGAAACATATCCGCCATATCTCACCTAAAATAACTCAAACGGTAGCCACCTACTATGAACCGCAAGTAGTGAATCCTTATGAAGCGGTGATTACCGACACAAAGAATTGGACCCGCATCAGTGGTGTCTTTACAGCTGAAGGTGGTGAAGAATTCCTGACCATTGGCAACTTCTGCCCTACCTCTAAATCAAACCTAACCGATATTGACTCGCTGTCTTATATATTACCTGGATCCTATTTCTATATTGACAGTGTATCGCTTTACCGCATAAATTATGACACATCCACCAATACTGGCGAAGCCCTGACAATATTTGCCGACACATCTGCAGAGATAATAACATCAACTCCTTTGGAAAAAGGCAGCACTGTAATACTGGAGAACATATTCTTCGAATTCGATAAAAGCACATTGCTACAACAATCATATCACGAACTAAAGAAACTGACTGACATCTTACTACAATATCCAAAAATGAAAATAGAAATAGGTGGCCATACTGACAGCAGGGGCTCGACCGCCTATAATCAGCGGCTCTCGGAAAGCCGGGCACGGGCCGTGGTCGAATATTTATCCTCAAAAGGTATTGATTCCCGCCGATTGAAATTTAAGGGGTACGGTTCCTCTAAACCCATTGATACCAATAGCACGGAGGAAGGACGGGCACGTAACCGCAGAGTAGAATTTACCGTATTGGATATGTGACAACCGCTATTCATACGGTCGACATCCTATCCTATTCTCACCCATTCACACGTTTATAATATTTCCACCACAATGCAGGAATATCGTTTTCCAACGCCTGCTGGTATTCCTCATAAGTACAGGGTATTAAAAGTTGACGTTTGTAACGTTCCCTGTTCTCGTCACGTTCACACGGTACCTCCATCCACCATCGGTCACTTCTTTTGCTTTTGTAGAAAACCATTTCGTTTTCACTCAGTCCTTGTGGACTGGTAGAAAGTGTCACAAGATACCGCTTGTAATTCAATTTATCACGACTGGGTATCTCATTTTTACGACCGTAATAACCTTCAATAAAATACCATAACACTTGCGCCACCATGTGGGCTGTCTGATGATTGTGGTCCAACATGGGGTTAAGTTCATAAATACCGATTGATGATAACTTGTCACTCATGCCGGCGTATCGGGCCATTTGACACAGTTCTTCCCCATAAAAGCCATGCGGCGAGGGGTCGCCATTGGCTGGCGCATCGCTCTGGCGAATGGCTCCAAGGTCAATACTTATCGTATCGGCCCCTCGGAAGATTGGTTCTGCTTTGTCTATTTTCTCTTGTATAGCCCCCAAACGGTAACAATCAAACTGCAATTCATCCATCAATTCCACCGCCTTGCTTCCTGTAAAATATGATTGATATCCTACATTGGTGAAATTGAAAAGATAGTTGGGCTGCTGCTGAATGATGTGGTATAAATAGGAATGTGAATCCACAACAGGTGAACTGTCTATGTCAAAACGTGGATCGACGGCAACCATATTGATAATGCGGCCCAACACCTCATATGCTTTATATTGAGCAAACGTAATATCTTGACTACCACCAAGAATGATAACCGTAATATTCTGATCCATCAATTTATAGAGTACTTCCGTGAGAGCAAAGTAAGTGTCCTCACAACTTTTCCCAGCCGTCATGTTGCCGAGGTCAATCATTGTCATTTCCTCGCAGGGAAGCGCCAGGCGGTAAAGCTTGAAGCGAATCTCATCGGGAGCATTGCCGCAACCCTTGTTCGACACTGAACCGCGCTCCTCGCACACACCAAGCATCGCAAGCGTTGCATTTTTCAAGTCAGGAAACTCCGAACCCTCCCAATAAGTGCGGATTCTGTCGCCCAGCTGAGGAGTGAATTCTTTCGTTTTAAAATTAATCCGCTCTTTATTAATGGGCTCAAAATAAGTGCATAAATCCATATTGCTGCTAATTGTTGGAGGTGTAAAGGTACGAAAATTTTAGCATCTTCTCGATAGTCTCATTATTATTTCCGATTTTTGCAAAAAAATCACTACCGCTGATGTATGCTCCTATCCTACGTGTACTTCCGCCATTGATAGTAGGGATATTATTGGCTGACAGATGCATGTTCAACCCGTTGCCCATTATTATTGCCGCAACGGTGTTGGCGGGGGTAGCTTTGGCTCTAGAGTGGACCAAACGTAGGGAAGGTGCATCTCGATGGAGCGACCGACTACAGATGGGGTGTATCTATGCCGCTGTTGCCTGTTCTGGGTTTGCTCTTGCCACTTTACGCTCACCATCGGAATACATTGCCATTGCTCCCGACAATGTCACAATGTCCATCCGCATCAATGAAATGCCTATTCAGTCAAACCGTTCTGTGAGGGCATCTGCAACCATTGACTGGATCAAAGACGCCAATGGCATTCGGCAAGCGCCTCGTGGGACGAAGATAATGCTCTTTGCCCAAAAGAGCAGCAAGTCTGCTGAGCTCCGTTACGGGGACCGACTCCTTGCCCACTGCGCTCTACGACTACCTTCCGACGACAGGGGACAACATCAGTTCAATTATCGACGCTACCTGAAACACAAGGGTATATTATACCAGACCTACCTGCACGACGAACAATATACGTTGGTAGACCATAGCCAGCATGGTCTCTTTCACGCAATATACGGCCTGCGGATGCGACTCATCGATATTGTGCAAAAATCGAAACTGAGCAGCAGCCAGAAAGGCATCGCCGAAGCATTGATGCTCGGGTGGAAGAACGATGTCGACCCTGCTACCAGCGCCCAGTTTCGCGATGCAGGGGTCATGCATCTGCTTTGTGTGTCGGGACTGCACGTCGGTATCGTCGCAGCCATCATCGGGGCGTGTCTTTTCTTACTGCCAGCCAATCCGCGTATGCGAATGGTAAAAGGTGTGGTACAACTGCTCGGCGTATGGTTCTTTGTCTTGATAACCGGCATGGCTCCTGCTACATTGAGGGCGGGCGTAATGTTTTCCCTTATCATTGTGGGGCAGATGAGCTCTTCGCAACCTCCAACGCTCAACACTATAGCCGCTTCGGCTTTGATACTACTGCTGGTGCGGCCCGCCATATTATTCGACATAGGATTTCAATTCTCCTATTCTGCCGTCGCGGGCATTGCTCTATTCAACAAGCCGCTGCAAAACCTTATCCATTTCCCTGTACCCCACGGCAACTCCCGCAATAAGATATTGGCCACTGCCAGCCGCATGGGGGTTTTCATGATGCGTAAGCTCTGGGGACTGATATGCGTCTCCACGACGGCGCAACTAGCTTCATTGCCGTTTGTCCTTTACCATTTCCACCGCTTTCCGGTCTATTTCCTTGTGGCCAATGTGACCATCGTGCCGTTTGCTGGTGTGCTGCTGGCCACCATCATGCTGATGCTGGCTTTCGCTTGGTGGCCTGCCCTGTTCAGTGCCACAGGTTGGCTGCTGCAATGGGAACTTACAGCGACGGACTCCGTCACGCATTGGGTTGCCCGGCTGCCCCACGCGGTAATCGAGCCTGTCTGCTTCTCTGCGTCGATGGCTCTCTTATGCATCGCCTTCATGGTGCTGATGGCTTTTGCGATTCACCGCCGCGCCTCTGTCGTTGTCCAACTGCTGACGGCAGGAGTTGCTCTCCTTTTTGCCGCCAATGTTGCGGGCATCGCTATGCGCCATAGCCGTCAACAGGTGTTCGTTGTTTATTCTTCCGGAAAAACCACGGCAATGGAGTTCATCCAAGGCCGGAACAGCGTGCTCCTTATGGGCGATGGTCAACACTACTTGACAGCCGACATGCTTGACTACCAAACATCCGGCAATCTTGCGCACTACGGTGTACGGCACCGAATATGCATCCGTCTGAACGACCTTGCCGAAAATCCTCACAAGGGCGCTCCAACGACGGGGACGGGGACGAACGCTGACCTGGCGACACCATGCTCGCCAACGAACCGATGGCCAACGGCACTGAGCATTGTCGGTAACCATGTCCAATTCGGGCCACTGCACATCCTGATTGTCGACGGCAGCAATGGACCTCTGCTCCGACAACGGGCTCGCAGCCAATGCCCCAAAATGTTTCCTACGGCGGTGGACTACCTGATCTTATGCGACAACGCCCAAGTCAGCATCCCAGAACTCCAGCGGCTGTACGATTTCAAGAACGTGGTCATCGCCAGCAGCAATGGCCTGCGCAATAGCAGCCGATGGCAACAAGAATGCGCCGGGCTTCACATTCCCTGCCACACTGTTGCCCGCAGCCATGCCCTTACTATAGAACAGTGACTCCTCAACACAGCGCTTTCGCTCACAACCCATAGACATAAATGCCGGCACAGCCACCAACAAAAAAAGGCATCCCACAAATGGGATGCCTTTTATACCCAAGTAACTCAGGAATTACATTTCACGATAGATGGACACGCGGCGGTTGACCTCAAACTTAGCGTCGCCAAATGCAGCGCGGTTACCCTTACCATCGGTGGTAAGTCTGTCTTCTGCCACACCATATTTCTTAACGAGGATGCGTTTAACTTCCTCAGCACGTTTCTTGGAAAGTTTCTCGTTGTAGGCATCGCTACCGCTCTTGTCGCAGAAGCCAACAACCTTGTAATTGATACCATCGTTGGCGTTCATCACGTGAGCGATGGCCTCAAGTTTGTTGTACTGGTCTTCAGAGACCTTCCACTCGTTGACACCGTACTGGATGGAGAACGGCAGAGCGTAGTAGTTCAGCTGGTCAGCTTTCATGTTCTCGATAACCTTAGCAAGACTATCGGAGTTCGAAGCCGTCTCAGAAGCAACAGGTTTCTGTGCAAGACGTTTCTCAAGGTCGTTAACCTGATCCTGAAGTTTCTTCTCGTTGTTCTTGGAGTTAACCACTTCCTGCTGCAGCTGGTTGACCTGCTCGTTGAGAGCGTCGAAGTTCTCCTGAGTCAGCATGGCCTTCTGGGCAATCATCTCCTCATCGGCCTTGGTCAAGCCAAAGTTGTAGAG
>CACXCY010000235.1 GCA_902766265.1 uncultured Bacteroidota bacterium | reverse complement strand
GTGTGGATGGCCATGGCCATGTTGTGGCGCAGACGCATGACGGCGCCGAAGGTGTTGGTGCGCAGGCGCAGGTGGCCAATCTCGCGCAGGAACTCCATCGAGTGTCCTTTCTTCTGCAGGGGGTAGGTGTTCGGGTCGGCTTCACCGTAGACGACGATGCTCTCGGCCTGCACCTCGACGGCCTGGCCGCTGCCCTGGCTGCTGACGAGCTTGCCGCTGACGCCGATGCAGGCGCCGGTGGTGATGCGTTTCAGCTCCTCTTCAAACTTTGTGGGGTCGGCCACCACTTGTATGTTGTGGATAATCGAGCCGTCGTTGAGGGCGATGAAGGCCACGTTCTTGTTGCCTCGTTTGGTGCGCACCCAGCCCTTCACGCATATTGTTGTACCGATGAGATTCGAAACGTCCCCATTCAGTAATTGTTTAATCTCGTAGCGTTTCATTATTATTGTGTTTTAAGTTATTCTATTATTGGTAATAATTGTCCATAACGACAATGATATTGTATTATTGTGCAGGGAACTTAATACAAAGTTGGGATGGATATCCGACTATGTGTGATGTCTTTTTTAGTGCTTTCTGCTTTCATATATTTTATGTAGTGATAGAAGTGTTCAGATGGAGATTGGGAATAGTCATAGTCATCGTTGTATATAAATCTTGAATACTTCTCGACTTTTTTATCGTAGTCGGGATCGGTGATCATTTTCTTTAAATGGTTAAACAGCATGGTCGCATCTTCTATGCTCTTCCTTGAATCAGAGTCGTTAGATTTGCATTTTGCAATAGCTAAACCGACATCACCGAGTTTAAAATCAATGGATGGTCTTTTTTTATAGTATTCTCTAGGGCGGAGTAATAAAATAGAGTAGTCCTTACCCTCTGAGTCTAATATATATTGCAATACAAAATGACCTTGTTCAGGACTGTCTACTACTGTCCAGTATCCCCATTCCCGTACTTTCTCTCTGAATTGTATCTGTCCTGCAAGTTCGGCTTCTGTTTGGCTATCGGTTGGGATGAATACCCTGTTACCCTTTGCTATGAGGTTGCCGTGAATGCTTGCTTCATCAATGATTGGGTAATTGTTTGAGTCTTTTTGTGGATTTTTGTTAGCTTGCTTAATAGGTTGAGAGATATTGATCTCTATTGCCGTACCATCTGCTTTACGTACCATTAATACACTATCTTTGGGAATTCTTAGCAGTTTTGCGTTAGTGTCATTAGTGATAGTGTAATATATAAAAGTCTTACTGGCATCTACGTTATACGCTGTGATAGGAGCACCTTGTCGTGGGATAATCAAATCCTGTGCGGTGAGTCGTAAGGTGGCCATCAGTATGGCTGCTAGAATAGTTAGCAGATATCTCATTTGTTTTCTTGTTGTTGGTTAGCGGTTGCCGCGTTTGCTCTTGTATAGGTCGTAGTCGCTGGCGAACTTGGCTATCTGGTTCTCAGCTTCGCGACGGCATATCATCATCACCTCGTCGTTGGCGGTCACGATGCAGTTTTCCAGTCCTTGCATGATGAGGGTGCGCGACGGCGGCAGGTGTACCACGCAGCCCTTGCAGTCGTAGGCCATTACGCGGCCTGTGGCCACAGCGTTGTCGTTCTCGTCCTTGGGGCAGGTGTTGTAGAGCGAGTCCCACGTCTCCACGTCCGACCATCCGAATTCGGCCTCCATCACATGCACGTTGTCGGCTTTCTCCATGATGCCGAAGTCCACCGAGATGGCCTCCGTGGTGGAGTATATGCGTGCCAGCTCGGCGGGCGGTGTGTCGAAGCCCAGGTCGCCGAAGGTGTCGGCTATCGTTGGCAGGAACTGGCGGAACGACTGCATCAGCACCGGTAGGCGCCACACCAGGATACCGGTATTCCAGAAGAACTCGCCCGAGTTGATGAACTGCATGGCCATATCGAGCGGCGGCTTCTCGGTGAAGGTTACCACCTTGTGCAGCATGGGCAAAGCCAGCGTCGAGGACTGCTCGGCAAACTGTATGTATCCGTATTTGGTGTTGGGGGTCGTGGGTCGCACTCCGATGGTGACAATCCAGTCGTATTTGTCGGCTATTGACACAGCGTCGCCCAGGTCCTTGGCAAAAAGGTTGTCGTTGAAAATGGCGTGGTCCGACGGTGTCACGATAACATTGGCGTTAGGGTTGAGCTCGTTGATGACGGCGGCGGCATAGGCGATGCAGGGTGCCGTGTTGCGGCGCATGGGCTCGCAGAGCACCTGATAGTCCAGCAGGTCGGGAATCTGTTGGCGCACCTGCTCGGCGCAGCCGCGCGAGGTTACGATGATGATGTTCTCTCGCGGACATACCAGCGTTAGGCGGCGGAAGGTGTTCTGCAGCATCGATTGTCCCGTGCCGAAGATGTCGATGAACTGCTTGGGGTTGTTATAGCTGCTCATGGGCCAGAAGCGGCTGCCCATGCCGCCGGCCATAATGATGCAGAAATTGTTTTGGTTCATGATGCTCAGGGATAAAGGTCGGTCATAGTATTTACACGCTCACGTCGCCTTTGATATGCGGGTGCGGGTCGTAGCCCTCCAGTTGGAAATCGTCGTAGTCGAAGGAAAAGACGTCGTGTTTGTCGGGGTTGATGTGCATCACAGGCAGCGGGCGCGGCTCGCGCGTCAGCTGCAGACGGCATTGCTCGATGTGGTTGTTGTAGATATGTGCATCGCCAAACGTGTGCACAAAGTCACCGGGCTTCAAGCCGCAGGCCTGCGCTATCATCATGGTGAAGAGGGCGTAGGAGGCGATGTTGAAGGGGACACCCAGGAAGATGTCGGCCGACCTCTGGTAGAGCTGGCACGATAGACGACCTTCCGCTACATAGAATTGGAAGAGGATGTGGCACGGCGGTAACGCCATTTGGTCCACTTCTCCCACGTTCCACGCCGAGACCAGCAGGCGGCGTGAGTCGGGGTTGCTTTTTATCTGCTCGATAAGGTTGCTTATCTGGTCCACCTTGCTGCCGTCGGCACAGCCCCAGGAGCGCCATTGCCGTCCGTAGATAGGTCCCAGGTCGCCGTTGGCGTCGGCCCACTCGTCCCATATCGTCACCTTGTGGTCGTGCAGGTACTGTATGTTTGTGTCGCCGCGCAGGAACCACAGCAATTCATAGATAATGGATCTCAGATGCAACTTCTTCGTCGTCAGCAAGGGGAATCCTTCCTGCAGGTTGAAACGCATCTGGTAGCCAAACACGCTTTGCGTCCCTGTCCCTGTGCGGTCGTGCTTTGCGACTCCATTGTCCAGCACATATTGCAGTAAATCTAAGTATTGGCGCATATAATACGAATATTAGTTTTGAAACGCAATAGTGCCAATAAAATTGTGTTGCCCGTTGTAAATGTTTGCAAAAAACACCTTGGGGCGTTCTCTGTGTCGCTATTTGGCGGCGGCGGTTAGGGTAGGATGGGAGCAGCGGGGAAAACTCTCTTGCACAGCAATCCGATGGGGACTTGGCCGATGCGGGTGGCTATGAGGTGGCAGTCGCCGCCTTCCTCGAGCCGCAGTTGCTTGCGTAGGACGGCGGTGCTGACGGGATAGTTCTTGCAGAGCAAGTGACAGCGGTTGTCGGGCAGAAGGCGGCGGACATCCTTGGCGTTGAGGGCCACGGGGTTGAGAACTTCGAAGATGCGTCCAGGGAAGTCGGTAATGAGCCGTGATGAGGTATAGAGATGGGTGGCGCGTCCGAGTTGGGGCGCATCGTACCAACTTGATATGCTGTGGAACGCCCCGCCTTTCATGAGGGTCGCGTTGGGCTCGTAGAGATAGCGGTCGACGGAGGAGGCGTAGCAGACGGCGGCAGCATCCTCGCTTTCACGGGTAAAGGTGTTATGGAAGGTGTGGTCGGCATGGATGTCGACGCAGTGGATGGGCATCTGCTGTGGGGTCGTTACCGAATCAACAAGGAAGAGCACCTCTTTGCATTCACCGTCGACGGCCACGATATGTATCTCCCTCACCGTGCGTAGCTGAGCGATGGCGGCGGTGAGGTCTGTCATAGGTGACGCCTTAACCATGAGCAGGTGGCAGCGGCTCAACAGAAAGTCCAGATGCTCCAGCAGGTTGGGCGTGCAGTCTTCGAACGCTTGCACGCGGCGACCGTTGCTATCGCGGCGTGAGGGGTCGACGTAGATGGTGTCATAGTGACTGTCATTGCCGTGCAGCCAGGCAATGCCGTCGTCGCAATGGCAGCGTATGTTTGTCACTCCGAGGGCGGCAAAGTTGTGGATGGCTATGTCGACCAGAGTGGTGTCCTGCTCGATATAGTCCACATGGGCAGAACGCTGTGCGAACAACCAACTGTCGATGCCCATGCCGCCCGTGATGTCGGCTATGGTGGAATGGGGATGGATGCTTTCCAGCAGCGATGTCTTGTAACGGGCGGACGTTTCCGAGGAACTTTGTTCGCGGTTCAGTTTTTGTGGGTAGAGCACTTTCTCGCAGGCATGGAGTGTGGGCCATTTGGAGCGTGCTTGCTGCCGTCCCTCTATCTGCTGTGCCGCCATACGCATATCCACCTCAGGGTAGTGTTGCTGTTGTAGCAGCAACTGCAACGGGTCGTCGTCCTTGTGTTGGCGGACGAACGCGAGGGTCGTGGGGCTGACGGCGGGCATAGCGATGGTGGAAAGAGGCAGACCCCATGATGTTAGTAGACGCCTTGGTCGTGCAGCCCCTGGAGGCGTGCCACTACCGAAGGACGGTCTTCTTTATAGGTGACGCCAAACCATTGTGCCGTAGTCTTGAGCACGTGCATCTTAGCGTATCCGTTGGCTATAAAGGTATTGACGGCATAGGGAATGTAGTATTCTGACTTCATTTCGGTTCCGTGCTCCTTGAGGAAAGTGATGAAGAGTTTCTCGCTTTCGACGAAATAGTCGGGAGTAAAGCCGAAGAGGTTCATCGACACAGTGGCGTCGGCTGCCAGAGGGTGCATCGTTCCGTCAGCGTCCTTGTAGGCAATGCCGTCGGCGGTGCGGATGATGGAGGTGCGTTCTGTCATGCCTGCCAGCAGTCCATTGGCGTCGATGTTGCACACGCCACGCGACACACTTCCGTTCTCCGACAGGGTGTTCTCCAGACGGTAGCCCACCATGCAGTAGTCTCCTCGGGTGCCGTCCAACTGTTTCAGATAGTCGGCAATGACACGGAAGGCGTCACCACCATAGAAATCATCGGCGTTGATAATGGCAAAGGGTTCGTGGATGACGTCTTTGGCCATGAGGATGGCGTGGTTGGTGCCCCAGGGTTTCTCGCGTCCTTCGGGGACACTAAAACCAGCAGGGAGTGCGTCCAGTTCCTGATAGACGTATTCCACTTCAATCTGATTGTGGAAATGCTCGCTGTTAAACACCTTCTTGAAATCGTCGGCAAAACTGTGGCGAATGACAAACACTACTTTGCCGAATCCTGCGCGGATGGCATCGGTTACGGAATAGTCGAGAATGGCTTCGCCGTGAGGACCTACGCCATCCATCTGTTTGAGTCCGCCATAACGGCTGCCCATGCCGGCAGCCAATACTAATAGAGTAGGTTTCATAGGTGATATTGTTGTTTTGTATGTTGCTGAATATAGGTATTATCATGGTTTTGTGGACACCGCTTTTCCTCGCTTGCGTTGGAAGAACTCCTTCATCAGTTGGGCGCATTCTTCTTGTAGCACGCCTGCCACAACTTCTGTCTTGGGGTGTAGCATCTGTCGGCCGACGAGGGTAAATCCTTTCTTGGGGTCGGGTGCTCCGTATACGATACGTTTTACCTGTGTCCATCCGGCGGCGCCGGCGCACATGAAGCAGGGCTCCACGGTGACGTAGAGGGTGCAGTCGTTGAGATATTTGCCGCCCAGAGTCTCGGAGGCGCTGGTGAAGGCAATCATCTCGGCATGGGCAGTCACGTCGTTCAGCCGTTCGGTATTGTTGTGACCACGGCCTACGATGCGGTCGTCGCACACGATAACGGCGCCTATGGGCACTTCGTCCTCATCGCGGGCTATGCGGGCTTCCCGTAGTGCCTGCTGCATGTAGAATTCGTCGGGGTTGTCAAAGATGCTCATCGTTTGTCGCGGTTAAAGATGGTGGTGTCGACAGGCAGGTAGCTGTAGGAGTGATGGATGATGGTGATGGAAGGACCTTTCTGGTAACTCTCAACGGAGGGCAGTATGCTGCGACCGAAAGGCATGTATTCGTGGTAGGCACGCCAGTCCACATGGATGTCGCTGGTCATCACATCGTCGCCCTGCGTTTCCAGTTCTTTGATGAGGAAGAGCAATCCGCTCTCCTTCTCAAACATATAGTAGCGGTCATAACGGGAGGGGTCTTTGACGAGGATGCGGTATACCTTGTTGCTGTTGTAGTTCCATTCGCCTTGGTAAATCAGTTCAAGGCCGTTCATGTTCCAGCGATAGAGGGGGCCGCGATAATCGTAGGCCATCGCTTGGTCGACGTAGGAGAACTCTTGGGCGTCCTTCCAGATACGTTTGTCGGGGTCGAAGCGGCGGTAGCGTCCGTGTCCGTTGCTCACCAGACCGAACTTCAGCACGCCCTCATGCCATAACTCGGTGCGATTCAGGTTGGGCCACAGGAACCAACGGCGCATCCACAGCGTGTCGCCTGAATCGTTGCGGGTGGTGATAGTGCTTTCCACGTAGAGGATGCTGTCGTTGCGGATGGCTTCGTAGTTGAGTATCTTCAGAAAGCGGTCCACCACCATGGTGGCCGAATCGATAGCAGCCGTTTGTTGCGCTATGGCGATGTGGCAGCCGACGCCGAGGAGGAGGCAGAGGAGCAACTTCTTCATATTATATGGGTTATTTGATGGTTATCGGTGTGGCGCTTCGGGGGATGGAGAGGGGGAGCGACAGCGGCTTGTCGAGTTCGATATTGGAGTATTTCAGCAGTAGCGACTGCCGCATGCGCGGATGAGTGATGTTGATGTTCAGTTCCTTGGCGAACATCAGGTTGCCTACCGTGTAGTATTGGCTGGGCATGCATTGGATATGCTTGCTCTCGATGGGCCATCCCAGCAGTGCTCCCTGTAGTGTCCAGAAATCGGCGTCGATATGAAACCGTTGAGTGAGTTCCTTCATGGTGCAGCGCAGGTATTGGTTGGAGTACCGCAGGTAGAGCACCACGGAGTCGTGGGTGATGCGGACGCGCCCGAGTTCGACAAATTTGTTTACACACAGCCAAATGACGCTGTCGTACTGTATGCGTGCTATGCCGTTCACGTTCATGCCGTTCACTTTGCAGGTGAAGGAGCCGCTGAAGGTCTGGCGCTTGGTCCATTTGTTGCGGTTGTCGGGCTGGGCAGGTTTGGAGGTCGCCGTGGTGTCGACAGCAGGAGTGGCTATGGTGTCGGCAATGCGTGGGGGAGTCACCTGCGTGGTGTCGGGTTCCGGAGAGGAAGCCATCTGGCGGTGGCTGCGGCATCCGGCGGCGAGCAGCGTGGCGGCGAGGATGAGGAACAGGATTTTGTGTCGCATGGATATTTTCGGTTAGTCGTGCCGTCCCTGCTCGATGGCTTCGAGGTGGTCGCGCAGGGTGGTGCTGTTCTTCTTGTCGTTGGCGATGGCTTTCTTTATGTATTTTAGCGCTTCGGTGTCGCGTCCCATTCGGTGCAGTACCCAGGCGTAGGTGTCAAGGTAGGTGGCGTTGTCGGGTTCGGCTTGGATGGTGCGTGCCGACATGCGCTCGGCCTCCTCCAGCCGCATTTCCTGTTCGGCAAGGTAGTAGGCGTAGTTGTTCAGTGTCGGTATGTCGTTGGGATACAGGGTGAGGAAGCGGTCGTAGTAGGCAAAGCATTCCTGATGGTCGCCCAAACGGTAGTAGCATTCGGCAAGGAGCGAGTAGGTCTCTGCCTCCAGGTAGCCGATGGAGGTGCCCTCTTTCTTGGGGAAGCCCACTTTCTCGCACTGTTTGAACATCTTGACGGCTTCGGCGTAGTTGTTGTGAGAAAAGAAGGAGTAGCCCTGCAGGTAGTAGGACAGGGGATGCAGGGGGAACAGGGCTGCGGTGCGGCGGGCGTGGTCGAGCATCATCTCTTCGGCGCTGTCCATCTCGCTCTCGCATATCAGCAGTGCCTCCCATATCTCGTACTGGCTGCTGTCGTTGGAGAGGTGCAGGCGGAACTGGTGGGCGGCCTCGGCGTATTTCTCCTGTCGCATGAGCACGTCGCCGTAGAAGACGGCGTAGGACAGCGAGTCGTTGCTTTGCTGCATCAGCTCGTCGAGCAGGGCGAAGGCGTAGGTGGAGCAGGAGCCGTAGAACTCCTCCTGGCTGTAGAACGACGCCAGCAGTTGCACTTTGGCAGGAGTGTCGAAGGCATCGCCGCGGAATCCCTTCTGCAGTTCGTGGAAGGCCTCTTCGGGTTGGTTGACGGCCTTGTAGTAGCTGGCCAGGGCTATGTGCAGGTATTGGTCGTCGGGGTCTGCAGCCACAGCGCGGTCGTAGTACATCTTGGCCTTCTTGTAGTCCTTCTCCTTCATGTAGCTCTCGGCGAGCATGGCGTTGTATTTCTTCTCCTGCGGCAGGGCGCGGGCCAGGGCCTCGATTTCCTTGCGGGCCTTGTCGGGGCGGTTGAGGGCGTTCCACAGCTTTTGCTTCTGCAGCGCAATGGGCTCGGTGACGCCGATAATCTTCTCCACGCGGTTGAGCGTCTCCACGGCCTTCGTCACGTTGCCTGCCGCGATGTAGCTGTTGGAGAGCTCGTAGTAATATTCCACCTTCTCGGGCTCGCGCGACACCAGTTTCTCCCATGTCTCCACCAACTGCCGCGTGTTGCCCGTCAGCTGGTATATCTGAGCCACCCAAAGGTGGTACCACACATTGCTGTCGTCGGTCTGCACGGCGCGTTCGGCATAGTACCGGGCGCTGTCCACACGCCCCGTCGAAGCCATCAGCTGGCTCATGCCGTAGCAGGCGGCGCCATAGTCGGGGTTTTGCTGCAGCAGGCGGCGGTAAATCGCCAGGGCCTCATCATGGTTGTCCAGCTCCTGCTGCGTCTTGGCGTCAATCAGCAACGCATCCTGGCTCAGCTGTTTCTCGGCAACCTCCACAATGGGGCTGCGCCGGTACTGGGCGGCACCGCTCTGCGTCGCACTCTTGCTGCCACCGCAGCCCGTCACCGATAGCAGCACCGCCGCCAGTGCGCATACGAGGATAGTTCTCGGCATAGTTTTATCTCTTCAATAGTAGTATTATAACTCCCAACGGCCCGATTTGGTATGTGGACCCCGAAAAAATGCTGACGCCGCCCGACAGCCCTCGGCACAAGGCCGCCACCATCAGCCCGCCGACAGGAGGGTAGTAATACATTATATAAATATTGGCTAC